>SCPW01000220.1 GCA_004298605.1 Gallionella sp. | reverse complement strand
GTTGGTGCGGGTGATAGCCCAGCACCTGCCCGTTCACCGAGGGGTGGTTGGCGCCCTCGACGTGGGTGATGAAAAAGCCGTGCGGGCGGCGGGTCAGGACGGCCACCTGAACCCCCGGTTTGCCCAGCGTGGTGAGGCTTTTGACCAGTTCCAGCTCCCTGCCCGCGTTGGGGCCGGTCAGTATTTGCACTGCGGCAACCTGCGCTACGGGCGCAGCCGGTTGGGCCACGTGCGCAGGTTGGGCTACGGGCGGCTGCACCGGCGGTCGCGCGTCGAACCTGCCGGTATTGCCTGCCGCTTTTTCCGCCGGATGAGCATCCAGATGTGTCTGCGTTCTCATGAAACCGGCCGTCTCGGCGGCCTTTTCCATGCCGTGAGCCGCCTGCCTGACCGGCGCGCGCAATACCATGGTCTTTTCGAAATCGGCCGCATCGGCCGCATTTGCCTGTCCGGCCTGGTCGTTAATATATTTCAGCTTGTATTTGCCGATTTCGATCAGGTCGTTGTTTTGCAGGAAGTGCTTTTTGGTGGCGACCCCGTTCACTTCCAGCCCGTTGGTGCTGTCCAGGTCTTCGAGGAAGGAGTCGTGCAGGATAGTGACGACCGCGGCGTGCTCGCCGCTCACCGCCAGGTTTTCGATGACGATGTCATTGTGCGCCTTGCGCCCGATGGTCATGCGCTCCTTATTCAGCGGGTATTCCTTGATTACTGCCCCATCCATGCTGAGTATCAATTTTGCAGCCATAACCGTAACCCTCCCCGGACTAAATTCTGACTAAATTCCCTGAGCCAATTATTTCCTGAACCAATCGAGCAATTTTGCCAGCCAACCGCGCGGCGCGGCAAATTTACCGTTCACTTTCACCAGCATCACCGAAACGTTGTCGCGACCGCCGTTGTCGTTCGCCATCTGTATCAACTGTTCCGCCGCGAGCGGCAGATTGCCTTGCATCGCGTACAGCGCGGCTCGAATGTCATCGTCCTCCACCATATCGTTCAGGCCGTCCGAGCACAGCAGGTAAATGTCCCCGGGCAACACGTCATGCACATGGATTTCCGGCGTCACTTCGGCATCGACCCCCACCGCGCGCGTCACCAGGTTTTTGTTCTGCGACATGCGCGCATCCTCGGCGCTGATCATCCCGCTATCAATCTGCTCCTGCAACAGCGAGTGGTCGCGGGTGAGCGTTTCCAGCGTTTCGCCGCGCAGCCGGTACATGCGCGAATCGCCCACATGCCCGACGGCCACGCGGTTGTCATAAAACAATCCGGCAACGATGGTCGTGCCCATCCCCGCATATTGCGGCTGGCTCTGCGACGCGTGGAAAATCGAGGCGTTCGCCTTCTGGATGTTGCCGCGCAACAGCGACACCCCCAATTCCTCGCCGGTTTCTTCATCGCGTTCTATCGGAGCCGCATCCTGCAGGCGGTAGCAAATTTCCGTCGCGACCACCGAAACGGCGATGCCGCTCGCCACCTCGCCCGCATTATAGCCACCCATCCCGTCCGCCAGCACGACCAGGCCGCAAGCAGGCTCCTGCGCGACGCTGTCCTCGTTGTGCGAGCGCACTACACCCGGGTCGGTCTGGCTGACGATTTCAAGCGCATCTTCTATTTTCATGGTCTACCCCCGTAGGCCGGTCGCGCACTGCCGCAATGCGTCGGCCATCTCTGCACCATTGGCATAACGGTCTTCGTTCCGTTTGGCCAGCGACTTGTCGATGATCGCCACCAGGCACGGCGGCAAATCCGCCCTGATACCCAAAATACCGGTATGCGGTTCATTGGCGATGCGGTACATCAGTTGCGCCATCGAATCCCCTTCGAACGGGAGCTTACCACAGGCCAGTTGGTACAGACTTACGCCCAGCGAAAAGAGGTCTGAAGCGCCTTGTATTTTCTTGCCGGCCAATTGCTCCGGCGACATGTACGAGGGCGTGCCCAGCACCATGCCGGTTTTGGTTTTGCTGGAATCGGTGATGCGCGCGATGCCGAAATCGGTCACCTTGGGCGTGTCGGTCTCGGGGTCGTACATGATGTTGGCCGGCTTGATGTCACGGTGAACCACGTTCTGCTTATGCGCGTAATCCAGAGCGTCGGCGACGCGCGCGACGATGCCCATCACCTTGGGCAGGGGCAGCAAATTACCGGCCTTGGTATAGGGAACCAGATCCTTGCCTTTGAGGAATTCCATCGCGATATAGGCCAGATCATGCTCCTCGCCCGCATCGTAAATCGACACGATGTTCGGGTGGTTCAGACGCCCCGCCGTTTCGGCCTCGCGGAAAAACCGCGCTTTCACATCTTCCAGTTCATCCGCCTCAAACTCCTGCGCCAGCGCCATGGTTTTGATCGCCACAACGCGGCCGATTTTGGGATCTTTGCCGAGATACACCACGCCCATCGCGCCCTTGCCGAGCTCCTTCTCGACCTGATAACGCCCCAGCATCGGTTTGGATATCCCCGCCTTGTTCAGCACCATCGTGCTGGCGTTACCCTTGCCGGACGAGCCGCCGAGCATCACTGTCTCGGACATTGCCTTGGACTGCGCCAAGCGTGTCTCCAGATCGCGGAATTTCGGGTTATATCCGGCCATGTATTTGAATACCGACTCGGCCTTATTGAACTGGCGCTTGCGCTCGAAATCCAGCCCCAGGTTGTACAGCACATCCATCAAACTTTCATCCAGCGGCACTTTGCGGAATTTATCGAAGGCGATATCCAGTTGCCCCTGCCCCTGGAAAGCCAAGCCCAGCATACGGTTGCTTTCGGCTGAATCGGCATCGGATTTCTGCTTGCCCTTTTCTGTCACCAGGAAGCGTTTGGTGGTCAACAGCAAGTGTCCCGCCAGCAGCAGCGAGGCGGGCAGCATTAACTGCAACCATATCGCCTGCGCCGTCATCAGCACAAAATGTGTTGCCAGCAACACGGCAAACAGTACAACCGTGGCCGCCGCGCCAACCGCCGCACTCAGGCGCGGCAGCAACAGGGTCAAATACAGCGCCACCAGCAGGAACACGCCCAATTGCGCCATCGCCGCCCAGCCCGGCACGGCGAAGTAATCGCCCTTGAGTATGCTGGACACCGAATGCGCCAAAGTCAGCGCGGGCGCCATACCCGGAGACACCGGCGTCACTTGCAACGAACCCACACCGGCCGCCGACGCGCCGATCAGCACAATCTTGTCGCGATACTTATCCGCCGGAATTCTGCCCGTGTACACATCGTAAAAGGAATCCACCGGAAAGGCGGAGCGCCCATCC
>SCPW01000219.1 GCA_004298605.1 Gallionella sp. | reverse complement strand
GTCAGGGCGGGCGGACAGACGCTGCCGGGCGTCACTGTGTCGCTCGGCCTGGCGATGTTTCCCGAGCACGGCAACGACCGCGAGACGTTGCTGCAGGCCGCCGACCTGGCGCTGTACGAGGCCAAGCACAGCGGCCGCGACCGGATGGCGGTGAGCGGCGAGGGGGCGTGATGGATTTCACCCTCTCCCCCTCTCCCTATCACCCCCTCTCCCCCAGCCCCTGGGCTCGCTTTGCACAGCTCGCCCGCTCCGGCGGCGGGAAGCGATGCTTCCCGAAACCCCGCCTCCGCCCCGCCGCGAGGGGGGAGGGGAGTCTTGCCCCCTCTCCCTTGACGGGAGAGGGCTGGGGAGAGGGTGAGAGGGCGCGCGCTGGTCATCGAAGTCAGCAACACCGGCGGCGGCACCGAAAATCTGCCGCACCTGCCGCAATCCGCATCGCCCGCTGCCAGATAAACAGATAAAATTGGACAGCCATGAAGACCATTCTCATCATCGAAGACAACCCGTCCCACATGAGGCTGGCGGAGCTGCTGCTGGAGAAATCCGGCTATGCGGTGCTGGGCGCGGCGTGCGCGGAGGCGGGCATGCAACTGGCGCGCGAGCGACGCCCCGACCTGATCCTGATGGACATCCATCTGCCCGACATGGACGGCCTGGAGGCGACGCGGTGGCTGAAGCGGGCCGATGCCACCCGCGACATTCCGGTGATCGCCGTGACGGCCTATCTGGCCGAACACCCGGAGGCGGAAATCCGCGCCGCCGGCTGTGCCGCCACGATCTCCAAGCCCTATCACTACAAGGATTTCCTGGCGGCGATCGGCGCCGCGCTGGGCGGATGACAGCCGTGCCAGGTTGCCGTTCTTCAGCAGCGCATAACTGTTAAATTACCCCCGGCAAAGCCGGGGGCTTATTAGGTGAGCCCCTCAAAGGGGCCGATAAAACCGTGAGCCGCCTGAAGGCGGCCAAGTTTTTCTCCTTCCCCTTCAGGGGGAAGGTTGGGATGGGGGTGGGGGTTACGCTGCACGTATCTGCTCCACCGCTCAAACCCATCCCCACCCTAACCCTCCCCTTGAAGGGGAGGGAATAAAACTGGAGCGACCGTATCACACGGTCGAACCTTACTTGGCCCCCCGGCATAGCCGGTTGTTTTCCTCACTGAATCAACAAGATAAAAACGCTTTCTTGCCTGCGAACCAAGGGGGCGGAGGGGGTTGGTAGAAGATGCGTGGGAAAGCCGCCCAAGACTGAGCCTGAAGCGGATTCCCCCGCGCAGTTTCGTCTCAGAATGGATTCCACTAACCCATCAAAAAACGATGGGTTAGTGGCTGGTTAAATCGCGCCCCTACAATATCCAACCGGTGCGGCACGGCTTTATTTCAGCACCGGTTGCGCCCCCCAAATCTTGTTGGCGTATTCGCCTATCGTGCGGTCGCTGGAAAATTTCCCCATACCGGCAACGTTGAGAATGGCGCGGCGCGTCCATTGTTGCCGGTCGCGGTAGAGTTTCTCCACGCGTTCCTGCGCGGCGACATAGGAGGCGTAATCGGCCAGCAGCAGGTAATGGTCGCCGCCCTGGGTGAGGTTGTTGACGATGGGCTGGAAGCGTTCGGCCTGCTCCGGTGAGAAGTAACCCGAGGCGATCATGTCCAGTGCCCATTTCAGTTCGCCGTTGGCGTGGTAGTAATCCCAGGGGTTGTAGCCCGAGCCTTTCAGCGCGGCGACCTGCTGTGTGTTGAGGCCGAAGATAAAGATGTTGTCTTCGCCCACTTCTTCCATGATCTCGATGTTCGCGCCGTCGAGCGTGCCTATGGTCAACGCGCCATTGAGGGCGAGTTTCATGTTGCCGGTGCCCGATGCTTCGGTGCCTGCGGTGGAAATTTGCTGCGACAAATCTGCTGCCGGGATGATGACGCTGGCGGTGGAAACGTCGTAATTCGGGATGAACGCCAGCTTCAGCAGGCCGCGCACGGCGGGGTCGTTGTTGACGATGTCCGCCACGCTGTTGGCGAGCTTGATGATGAGTTTTGCGGTGGCATAACCGGGAGCCGCCTTGCCGGAAATGATGACGGTGCGCGGCACGATGTCCGCCTGCGGGTTGGTGCGGATGCGGTTGTACAGCGTGACGACGTGAAGCAGGTTGAGGAGCTGGCGCTTGTATTCGTGGATGCGCTTGACCTGGACATCGAACAGGCTGTCCGGGTCGATTTGAAGGTTTAACCTGTCCATGACCAGTTCGGCCAGGCGCGCTTTGTTGGCGCGTTTTACGGCGTGAAATTCGGCCTGGAAAGTTTTATCGTCGGCCAGTTTGCCCAACTGGCGCAGTTGTGACAGGTCGGTGATCCAGCCCTTGCCGATCCGGCCGGTAATCAGGCTGGCCAGCCCCGGGTTGGCCTGGTTCAGCCACAGGCGCGGGGTGATGCCGTTGGTGATGTTGGTGAGCTTGCCCGGGTAATAGCGGTCAAAATCGGAAAAAATCGTGGTTTTCATCAGCTCGGAATGGAGCGCCGCCACGCCGTTGACATGGTGGCTGCCCACGATGGCCAGATGCGCCATGCGCACGCGGCGACCGTGCGACTCGTCGATGATGGACATGCGCTTGAGCAGCTCGTTATCGCCGGGGAAACAATGCATGACGCGATTCAGGAAGCGCTGGTTGATTTCGTAAATGATCTGCAAGTGGCGCGGCAGAACCGACTCGAACAGGGCTACCGGCCAAGTTTCCAGGGCTTCCGGCATGAGAGTGTGGTTGGTGTAAGCGAAAGTGCGGGTGGTGATGCCCCAGGCGTGTTCCCAATCCAGGTGGTGAATGTCCACCAGCAGGCGCATCAGTTCCGGGATGGCGATGGAAGGGTGGGTGTCGTTGAGCTGGATCGCCACCTTGTCCGGCAGTTCGTCGAAGGTTTTATGGTGTTTGTGGAAGCGGAAGAGAATGTCCTGCAATGAAGCGCTGACAAAGAAATACTGCTGCTTCAGACGCAACTCGCGGCCCATGGCCGTGGTGTCATCGGGGTAGAGCACCTTGGAAAGGTTTTCCGATTCGTTCTTGTCCTCCACCGATTTGATGTAGTTGCCCTCGTTGAAATATCTGAGGTCAAAATCGCGCGACGCTTTGGCCGACCACAGGCGCATGTTGTTGACGGTGTTGAGACCATAGCCCGGGATCGGCGTGTCATAGGCCATCGCCATGACATCGTCGGAATCTATCCAGTGGCTGTGCAATTTGCCGCCCTCGTCGTTGTATTGCACCACGCGACCGTGGAATTTCACCGGGTAGAGCACTTCGGGGCGCGGGAATTCCCAGGGGTTGCCATAACGCAGCCAGTTGTCCGGATGCTCCACCTGCCAGCCATTCTCGATTTTCTGGTTGAACATGCCATATTCGTAGCGTATGCCCATGCCGTAGCCCGGCAGGCCGATGGTGGCCATGGAATCGAGGAAACAGGCCGCCAGGCGGCCCAGGCCGCCATTGCCGAGCGCGGCATCGAATTCCATATCTTTTATTTTGTCCAGGTCGATTCCGGCATCAATGCACGCCTGGCGAACTTCCTCGTCGAAGCCGATATTGAGCACGCTATTCATCAGGCTGCGGCCGATCAGGAATTCCATGGAGAGGTAGTACACCCGTTTGGCGTCATTGTTGTAGTAGCGGCGCATGGTCGCCATCCAGCGTTCGATCAGGCGCTCGCGCACGACATTGGCGAGCGTGAAAAACCAGTCGCGGTCGGTGGCGGTGATGGGATCCTTGCCCACGGAAAAAATGAGATGGTTGACCAACGATTGTTTGACAGAATTCAGGCTGAGATTGAGCGGCTCGTTTTCCGGAATGGACTTCGGCATATCAGACATGACACCTCCTTTGTTATGGGTGCGCCAGCATAGCCCTGTTCCGCCTTTCCAGTAAAGCCTAAAATTAAACTCCAAAGCTCGAAAGAGCGTATATGCGTAGGCTATAATCCGCGCCCCGCTGTTGATTATCGACTGAGCAGAATTAATCATGGAAAAAAGCACTTCATACATCTTGCAGGTCCGCCCGAGAATCCCGGCCCGCTTGGCCCGGCTGGAGGAACTGGCCAACAACCTCTGGTACAGTTGGGATCGCCCGACCCGCGCGCTGTTCGCGCGTTTGCATTCGGGTTTGTGGAAAGCCACCGGGCAAAGCCCGAAGGCTTTCCTGAAACGCGTGGATGAACAACGCCTGCTGGATGCGGCGGAGGATCAGGTGTTTATCGGCAATTTCAACCGCGTCCTGGCGGCCTACGATACCTACCATGACCACCGTTTGCCGGCAGGCGGTTCGGACTGGCTGCGCAAGGACGATCTGGTCGCCTACTTCTGCGCCGAATTCGGCTTCCATGAAAGCTTCCCGATTTATTCCGGCGGTCTGGGTATTCTGGCGGGCGACCACTGCAAGGCCGCGAGCGACCTGCGTTTGCCGTTTGTCGGCGTCGGCTTGCTGTATCGCCAGGGGTATTTCCATCAAACCATCGATGGCGACGGCAACCAGATCGCCTCCAACAGCGACTCCCATTTTGAAGACCTGCCGATCGTTCCGGCCAGGCGCGCAGATGGCACCGACGTTTACACTTCGGTGGATCTGCCCAACCGCAAGCTCGACATCAAGGTCTGGCAGGCGCAGATCGGCCATATCACGCTGTATCTGCTGGACACCGACCTGGAAAGCAACAACGCGCACGACCGCGACATCACGCACCGCCTGTATGGCGGCGACAAAGTGATGCGCATGGAGCAGGAAATCGTGCTCGGCATCGGCGGCGTGCGCGCCTTGCACGAACTCGGCCTGAAGCCCACGGTGTGGCACATCAACGAAGGCCATGCCGCTTTTCTGGTGCTGGAGCGCATCCGCCAGAAAATTTCCCGGGATGGCCTGGATTACCCTGCCGCGCTGGAAGCCGTTGCGGTCAATACCATTTTCACCACGCATACGCCTGTCCCGGCAGGCCACGACCATTTCAGCGAAAGCATGGTGCAGGCCTACTTCGAGCAATATTACCCGGAGCTCAAGCTGAGCCGCGAAGAATTCCTGGCGCTTGGCCGCGCCAAGGATAGCCCCGATTTCAACATGACGGCGCTGGCCATCCGCGTCACGCGCTTCAACAATGGCGTATCGCGCATTCACGGCGGCGTCTCCTCGAACATTTGCGGCGGCATGTGGCCGGAAATCGGGCACAACGAAAATCCGATGACCTATGTCACCAACGGCGTCCATGCGCCGACCTTTCTGGCCACCGAGTGGATCGAGGTATTGGAGCGCCACCTCGGTTCCGAGTGGAGCGCGCGCATGAACGACGTGGAATTCTGGGAAGGCGTCGAGCATATCCCCGACCACCTGTTCTGGAGTGTGCGGCAATCGCTGAAAGCCAAAATGTTGAACATGGTGCGCGAGCGCATCAGCGTGCAGCACTTCCGCAACCACGGCTCCGAGGCGCACTTGGACCGCCTGCTCAAATACGTTAACCCGGAAAACCCCAACGTTCTCACCATCGGCTTTGCGCGCCGCTTTGCGACCTATAAACGCGCGACCATGCTGTTTGGCGATCTGGGTTTGCTGCGCGATATTTTGAATAACCCGGATCGTCCCGCAGTGTTCATCTTTGCCGGCAAGGCGCATCCCGCGGATATTCCCGGGCAAGACCTGATCCGCCGCATCACCCAGATTTCCAAGATGCCCGAGTTTGTCGGCAAGATATTGATGCTGGAAGGCTACGACCTGGCCTTGGCGCGCAAACTGGTTTCCGGCGTGGATGTCTGGCTGAACAACCCGCTGTACCCGCTGGAAGCCAGCGGCACATCCGGCATGAAAGCGGGCATCAACGGCACCATCAACCTGTCCGTGCTGGACGGCTGGTGGGGCGAAAGCTATGACGGCAAAAACGGCTGGGCGATCAAGCCGGTCTCGGAATCCCTGAGCGAAGAAGCCCGCACCCGGGAAGAGACCAGCACCCTCTATGAACTGCTGCAAGACCAGGTTGTACCGTTGTACTACGAGCACGGCAAAATGGGCTTTTCGCCGAACTGGGTGAAGATGGCCAAGCACTCGATGGCCACCATCATGCCGCGTTTCAACTCCAAGCGCATGGTGGGCGAATATCTCGCCAAGTGCTACCTGCCGGCCAGCAGGCAACATCGTTTGTACAGGCAAAACCAGTATGAAAATTCGCGTATCGTCGCCGATTGGAAAGCGCGCATCCGCCAGGCCTGGCCGGGTGTCACGCTGCGCCGGCTGGATGACGCGCCGGGGGAAATCAGCTATGGCGACGGCCTGCGTTTCGAGGTGGCGGTCAACCTGAACGGGCTGAAGCCGAACGACATTGCCGTGGAAATGCTGCTGGGCCTGCAAACCAGAAGAGAACAACTGCAATCCGCCCGCCATTACCGTTTTGAATCGGTCGGCGTAACCAACGAGTCGGGCGAAAACATATTTGCCCTGGAGGTGCAACCCGAGTTGTGCGGCAAGCTGGAGTACCGCTTCCGCGCCTATCCATACCACGAGATGCTGACCCATCCGTTCGAGCTCGGCATGATGCGCTGGCTGTGACAAAACCGGCCTGCCGCAAGTGAAAAAAATGCCTGAATTAAAAGTCCTGTTTGCGACTTCCGAAGTCG
>SCPW01000218.1 GCA_004298605.1 Gallionella sp. | reverse complement strand
GCCGACTGAGCATTTCGCCCTCGTTCTTTGTCCCGATCAAATCGGCATCGTGCGCAGGCCGACGGGTTTGCGTCGCGGGCAGCGCACCCAGATAGAGTTGCCTGTCATGATAAACAACTCGGGCTGGCAGCAAACCTTGGATGCCTTGGCATTCTGGCTTGCAGCCGAGGAGGTGAAGGGTGTCTCCGCCACGGTGACGGTATCCAACTGCTGGGTTCGTTTTGCACTGGCGCCCTGGTCTGCAGCCGTGTCCAGCGAGGTAGAAGAAAACTCGTTTGCTCGCGCCTGTTTGGAGTCGGTCTATGGCGATCTGACTGGCTGGGCGGTGGTGCTGGGACCAAGCCGTTACGGTCAGTCCCGGATTGTTTGTGCACTGGAGACAGCATTTCTGGATCAGCTCCGCACCATTCTGCAAAAACACAAGATCGCCTGCCGTAGCGTGCATCCCTACTTCATGCTGGCGCAGCGCCAGGGGCGGTTTTTGCTCTCGGGGCAGGCAGGCATATTGGCGGTGGCCGAATCGGGCACAGTTGTTCTCGCTTCCGTGCAGCAGCGCCGCTGGCATAGCCTGCGCAGCGTCAGGTGTGAGTTGTCGCCCGCAACGCTTACGCAGTTGCTGGAACGGGAAGTGCTGTTGCAAGGTTTTCCGGAAGCGCCAACATTGGCAGCACGGGTGCCGGGTATGGCGCAAGCGAAAATGTCTGACGGGCATGGCAAATATGCAACCCCTGATGATGAAACCCGCCATACCCATTTCCCTTTCCCCGATCCTCTCCCGCAAGCGGGTGAGGGGGGAAAGGACCCGCTGCGCGAGTTTCACGATAAAGTGACCCTGTTAAAGCCGGAAACACTTGCAACCCATCCTGTCCGTGTCATGGCATTGGAAGCCGCAGCATCCTCCGCGAGGATGCCGGTTGATTTTGCACCCAAGGGATTTTCCATCGGAAGAACCATCGGCTTGCTGGGTTTTCTGGCAGCCGTGGGAGTTGCTTGCTGGTCTGGCTGGCACTATTTGCAATTGCAGCAGAAGGTGGATATCTGGCAGGCCGACTGGCAGCGGCTGCACCGCAACGAGGTGCAGCCTCATGCTGTGAGCACTCCTGAAGACCTGGAGCGGGTGAAGTCGGAGTTGCGTTTTGCCAACCGCGTCATCGAAAAGCTGGATACTCCCTGGGATGCGTTGTTCGGGGCCGTGGAAGAGGCTTTCAATGAGCAGGTGACGTTGCTGAGCGTGGAGCCCGATACGGAGCGTCGGGAAGTCCGGCTGTTGGCCGAGGCGAAAAACTTGGGGGCGATGCTGGACTATGTACAGCAGGTGCGCGAGTCGCCAGTGCTCAAAAATGGTTATCTGGTCGAGCATCAGATCAATCAGCAGGATCCGTTACGCCCCGTGCGTTTTACCGTAACGGCAGGTTGGCTCGCCCACTTGCCGGTGAACGCAAAACAAATCGATCCGGTGGATTCCGATGAAGAGGTCAAGCCATGAGGATGCTGGGCAGTTTTCTGGTCTGGCAGAGCCGCCGCCTGCTGCGTATTGTGGGCTGGCTCGGTGTTGCGGGTATGGGATTGGCCCTGGCGGTTGCTTTGTTTCATATTGGGGTATTTGTTCCGCTGCGCACCAGTGTGGCGGATATGCGCGATGAGACGATGCATCTTCGTGAGCGTATCGCCACTCGTCGTGTGGTGGAATCGAATCAGGATACTGCCGCACAATTGGCGGAGTTCTATCAATTCTTCCCCGAGGACAAGGTTATGACGCTGGTTTTGAAGCGGATTTATGCTGCTGCCGATCAGGAAAATCTTGTTCTCGAACACGGCGAGTACCAGCTTGTTCCGGCTCAGGAAGATAGGCTGCTCCGCTATAATTTGACCCTGCCGATCAAAGGCCCTTATACCCGGTTACGCAGTTTTATCGCCAGGGTGTTGCATGACAACCCCAGTCTTGCTTTGGAGGGCGTAAGTTTCAGCCGCCAGACGGCGATGGAAATCGGTGTGAACGCCCAGGTAAAAATGACGCTATTTTTACGGGCGGAATGAGTATGAACCGTGTTTGTTTACGCCAATTTATTCTTATTCTCGGCCTTGTCGTGAGCGTGATGGCCGCTTTGTGGGTGCGTGGTCAACAGGATGGGGAAGAAACCTCCGTGGTGGCGGCAGTGGCGCGGGATAACGCCATGCCTGCGTCAGGCAAGTCCGAGGAGAACCGGCGGCTGGCGCTGGAGCGATTGAATCAGCGGACGCCGGGGGCGACCGATATCGATCCCTTCCGAGCCAAGAGCTGGTATGTCCCGTTGCCGGAACCTCCGCAGGCGCCCCCTCCGAAGCCAACGGCGGCGCCGTCGGC
>SCPW01000002.1 GCA_004298605.1 Gallionella sp. | reverse complement strand
GATCGCCGACACCGTCGCGACGATCACGGAATCCTCGCGCTCCAGCAGCGCCTTAGTCGCCGACAGACGCATCTGCTCGATCTGCTCGTTGATGCTGGAATCCTTCTCGATAAACACATCACGCGACGGCACATACGCCTCGGGCTGGTAATAGTCGTAATAGGAAACGAAATACTCCACCGCATTCTCGGGGAAGAAATCGCGCAACTCGGAATACAACTGCGCCGCCAGCGTCTTGTTCGGCGCCATCACGATGGCAGGACGCCCGGTGCGCGCGATCACGTTGGCCATCGTGAACGTCTTGCCGGAACCGGTCACGCCGAGCAGCGTCTGAAATGACAAGCCGTCCTCGATGCCCTCCACCAGTTGCGCGATGGCCGTGGGCTGATCGCCCGCCGGCTCGAACGGCTGGTGCAGGCGGTAGGTGCTGTTGGAGAAGGTGATGATGGTCATGGTGGGTGGCGTATTGTACGGAGGATGGGTCGCTTTTCACCACCACACTACCGTCAATTTCCAACTGCATCCGCTTTACGCGCAGCTCGCCGTTGGTGGCGAAAGCGTAGATTGCATCTTGTTTGACACCCTCACCGCTGCGATCAATCAACAGCAGATCACCTGCACGCAACGTCGGCTCCATCGAATCACCGATTGCGCTGATGAGTATGGGGCGTGAGTTTCATTCGGCGCAATGCCCGTCGGTTATTGCGCCCCACGCGGGCTGAAAAAAGGGCGCGATGAATCGCGCCCCTACGGTTGTGATTTTTGAATAAATGAATTAAGCCAGCGCCTTGATCACGTCCTCGACGACTTTCTTCGCATCGCCGAACACCATCATGGTTTTGTCCATGTAGAACAGGTCGTTGTCCAGCCCGGCGTAGCCTGCCGCCATGCTGCGCTTGACCACCAGCACGGTGCGCGCCTTGTGTGCTTCGAGGATGGGCATGCCGTAGATCGGGCTGGCTTTGTCGTTTTTGGCCGCCGGGTTGACCACGTCGTTGGCGCCGATCACCAGCACCACGTCGGTGTCGGCGAACTCGTTGTTGATTTCGTCCATTTCCACCACTTGTTCGTAGGGCACTTCCGCTTCGGCCAGCAGCACGTTCATGTGGCCGGGCATCCGTCCGGCGACCGGGTGGATCGCGTAGCGCACTTTCACGCCTTTTTCGGTCAGCAGTTTGGACATTTCGTTGATCGCATGTTGCGCGCGCGCCACCGCCAGGCCATAACCCGGCACGATGATGACGGAATCGGCATTGCCCATCAGGAACGCCGCATCGTCGGCGCTGCCGCTGCGGTAGGTCTTCTGCACCCCGCTGCCAGCCGCGCCCGCCTCTTCCGCGCCGCCGCCGAAGCCGCCGAGTATCACATTGAAGAACGAGCGGTTCATCGCCTTGCACATGATGTAGGAGAGAATCGCGCCGGAGCTGCCGACCAGCGAACCGGCGATGATCAGCATGTTGTTGTTGAGCGTGAAGCCGATGCCCGCCGCCGCCCAGCCGGAATAGGAGTTCAGCATCGACACCACCACCGGCATATCCGCGCCGCCGATCGGCATAATCAGCAATACGCCAAGCAGCATCGCGATGGCGGTCATGATCAGGAACGGCGTCCAGCTTTGGGTGATGAAGAAGGCGATGCCGAAGGCGATCATCAGCACGCCGAGCAGCAGGTTGAACCAGTGCTGACCGGCGAAGCGCAACGGCTTGCTGCCCAATTTGCCGGACAATTTGCCGAACGCGATGATGGAGCCGGTGAAGGTGATCGCGCCGACAAACGTGCCGATGAACAGTTCGATGCGGTTGCTGGCGTGCAGGGTTTCGCCGATGCCGTAGGCGACCGGGTTGTTGAACGCGGCCATCGCGATCAGCACCGCCGCCAGACCGACCAGCGAGTGCATCGCCGCCACCAGTTCCGGCATCGCGGTCATCTGGATGCGTTTGGCGACCACCGCGCCGATTGCGCCACCGGCGGCGATGGCCAGCAGAATGTACAGCACGTTGTGCGTGATGGTGAGCGTGATCAGCACGGCGATCGCCATGCCGACCATGCCGAACAGGTTGCCGCGCCGCGCGGTGATCGGCGAGCTCAGACCCTTCAAGGCGAGAATAAACAGGACCGCAGCGGTCAGATAGGCGAGGGCTACAAAATTGGCTGACATTTTTTATTCCTTAATTTGCTATTTTCCAGAGAAGGGGGAAGAGAGAAGGGATAAGGGTAAAAACAACTCTCCGAAGTTGAGCACTCGGGTTTTTCCCTTCACCCTTCCCCCTTCACCCTTTTCTTAAGTCTTACTTGCCTTTCTTTTTGAACATATCCAACA
>SCPW01000027.1 GCA_004298605.1 Gallionella sp. | reverse complement strand
GCAACGCAGATCTTGATGGCGCTATCAAGGGCCAAGTGCCCGGCGGCATGACCTACTTCAAAACTCACCGTGAGGGCAAAGAGCCCGGCATATCGCAGATCTATCGCGCTGAGTATGTCCTGCGCAAGTGTTGGAGGCGCGCCCGGACGCTGGGGCGGGAGTGCCAGCGCCAGGCCCATTCTTGTGTTCTGGCGTTTCAGTTGTGCGCGTACCGGGGTTAGCGCCTCGTCGATCGCAGGCAAGAGCAGCTCGCAGTAGCGCTCGACTCCTTCGATATCCATCTCCAGCCAGGGCGCGCGCGAGATGCGCATGGGCTCACCGGCAGTGTCGATCATGAAGGGATGTTCTGAAAACCCACAGATGCCCGCACGCGCTGCTGCAGCGCTTGCCCAGATGTTACGGCCGACAGGCGTAGATGCCCCGAGGCCGATGATTTGCATGCGAAGGGCTGCCACAGTCAGGACTCCTTTCCCGCAAGCGCCGTTTGCTCGCGGTTCGCGTTGAGATTCTGCTTTTGAATGATCCGGGTATTATTGAGCTTGTATACCTTCGGGTGGCAAGGCAGTGCTGTATGCCAGATCAGCGACACCCGCGGAAAGTCCGGCTCGATAATAACAGTGTGCAGCTTGGGCCGGTCGTGCAGTTGGCGCTCGCCGGTGTAAAAAAATGTTTCGAAGCCGAGGACAACGCGTGGCAGCTCGAAGCGCAATTCACCCCCCGGTGTAAGATTTATCAGAGTTGCCGGTTCGCCGCCCTTAAGAAACTGCGGCGTCTGCTGATCGGTTGGAGCGCATTGGTAATATCGGTCATCGAAGTCGAGCGGGAGCAGAGGGAATCGTTCCTGCTGCCATTTATCATCGTAGGTGCCGGCAAAGCTTGCCCGCGGCTGCCAATGCGCACAAAGGGGCCCCAGCCCGGCAGGTGTGGGGCGGTCATTCCATCTGGTGATCAGTTTGTCATGGTACTCGATATTGGGAAGTTTAAGGCCATCGATTCGCGACGCGGAAAGGGCAAACCCGGTTCCGACCGGATTACGCGCGTCCCATTGTGGGCGCTGCGTATGGAGGCTCTCCGGATCGAAGCCGCCGTAGGCGGCTTCGTAGATGAGTGGCATCTTGACGAAGGGCAAGGGTATCGATGGTGTACGGCCATGCCATACCCGGTCCCCGATCACCCGTAAGCGCTTCTGCACAGGCCCTACCCGGACCCCGATATCCAGTTTTGTTGCTGGCTGACCATGTGGCGCATGCGCATGTCCCCGTACGACGACATCAGTTGTAGTCTTCGTGCGGACGAGGTCCATGTCGTATTTCAGACTAGACTTCGCTGGTTCGGCAGGGTTGATATGCTCGGGCGCCATCATCACCGGGGGTTGGTCTTGGGCGATCCCGGTGGCGCCGTCGCGTTTGATGTCGAAGGTACATTTCACCGCCACGAGCCAGATCTCGGCGCCGTTCCGATCCCTCACCCAGGTTCGTTCGGCAGAAAAAGGCGTGCGGTTGTCAAGTTGCCACATGATTAAAATTGCCCCCTAATTGATGTCGACGAAGGCGCCCTTGATCTTGTTCGCCCCGCTTGAACGGGAAAGTATATAATTGCCGCGAATG
>SCPW01000217.1 GCA_004298605.1 Gallionella sp. | reverse complement strand
ATTATGGGTGTGCTGGCGGGATGCGCTGCAAGACGCCGGGCGCGCCGCATGGCCATTCCCTGCAAGCGACCGGCAACGCGGCAGCGCGCCCGCCAGCGCGGCCAGAATGTTCAAGTTGTTATTTCTCGGCTCCTAAGCAATCAGCGCCACGCTCTTCACCTGCGCAAACACCTCCATGCCCACGGCCAACCCGAGCTGGTCGCGCGAGCGGCGGGTGATGCGTGACAGCAGCACACAGCCACTCCCGGCATTCAGGCGCAGGCTCACGCGATCCTGGCCTTCGTCCCGAATTTCGGCGATGCGCGCCGCGAGAATGTTGGCGATGCTGGAGCCGTGCGGCGCGGCGGTGGCGATGCTCACGTCGCGCGCCAGCACGCGGGCGCGCACGGTATTGCCGATGGCGCGCTCCACTTTGCTGACCCACAGGCTGCCACCGGGAAAATCCAGCCGGGTGAGGTGGTATTTTTCGTCATGTTCGGCCACGCTGGCTTCGATCACCGCGCCCGCGTCGTCCAGATGCGCGGTGGGCAGATCCAGCCGCCCCAGCATTTCGTTGAGCGCGCCGCTGGCGATGACGCGCCCCCGCTCCATCAGCACCAGTTGATCGGCCAGCCGCGCCACTTCATCCAGCGCATGGCTGACATAGATCACCGGTATCTCCAGCTCGCCGTGCAGGCGTTCCAGATAGGGCATGATGTCCCGCTTGCTGGCGGCATCCAGCGCCGAGAGCGGTTCGTCCATCAGCAGCAGGCGCGGGCTGGTCAGCAGCGCGCGGGCGATGGCGACGCGCTGGCGTTCACCGCCGGATAAGCCAGCCGGGCTGTCGCGCCCGATCAGCTTGTTCAGGCCGAGCCACTCCACCACCTGCTCCAGATGCACCTTGCGCTGTTCGGGCGGGATACGCTTCATGCCGTATTCCAGATTTTGCCGCACCGACAAATGCGGGAACAGGCTGGCCTCCTGGAACACATAACCCAGCGGGCGCCGGTGTACCGGCAGGAAGTTGGCGCCGCTCTGCCATACTTCGTCCTTTACCTGCAACTCCCCTTTGGCCGCCGGTTCCAGCCCCGCGATGCAGCGCAGCAAGGTGGTCTTGCCGGAGCCGGATGGGCCGAACAGCGCGATGACGCCATGTGCGAACACCCGCAATTCCGCGTGCAACTCGAAGCTGGGATAGCAGAGATCGAAGCGTGCCTGGATCATTCTAAAAAGACCTTTTGCCACAGAGAACACAGAGAGTGTGGAGGTTCAAATTGTTTCTCTGGCGCAATCGAGCGGTAAGATCAAACAGTCGTTTTTTCTCTGTGATCTCGGTGTTCTCTGTGGCCGTTTTTTTGGTTTTCAGATTCATTTGCGCTTCCCGGTCGGGTTGAGCGTGTATAAAGCCAGCAGCACCACAAATGCGAATACAACCATTCCCGCCGACAGCCAGTGCGCCTGGGCATATTCCATCGCCTCGACATGGTCGTAAATCTGCACCGACACCACGCGCGTCTTGCCCGGGATGTTGCCGCCTATCATCAGCACCACGCCGAATTCGCCGACGGTGTGCGCGAAACCGAGCACCGATGCGGTAAGAAAACCGGGTTTGGCCAGCGGCAGCGCCACGCTGAAAAAAGTGTCCAGCGCGGATGCGCGCAACGTCGCGGCGGTTTCCAGCGCGCGTTCGGGAATGGATTCAAAGGCGTTTTGCAGCGGCTGTACGACGAAGGGCAACGAATAAAATACTGAGGCAATTACCAGCCCGGCAAATGTGAATGGCAGCAGGCCAATCCCCAACGCTTGGGTGAACTGGCCGAGCGGGCCGGATGGCCCCATCGCCACCAGCAGATAAAAACCGATCACCGTCGGCGGCAGCACGATAGGCAGCGCCACCACCGCACCGACCGGCCCCTTCCACCAGGAGCGGGTGCGCGCCAGCCACCACGCGATCGGCGTACCGATCAACAGCAGGATGATGGTCACCACCGCAGCCAGCTTGAAGGTAAGCCAGATTGCGGACAGGTCGGCGGTGGAGAAAGCGGATTCCATCGCGCTATTTTACTTCGCCCGGCAACACAAACCCATAACGAGCCATCACTGCGCGCGCTTCCTGCCCCGCCATAAAGCGCGCAAATGCCTGTGCCAGCGGGTTGGCGGAGGCGCGCTCGGTAACGATGAAACCCTGCTCCAGCGGCTGGTGTAGCTTGTCGGAAATCAGCGCGTAACCGCCCCGCTTCGCCAGTTCCGGGCCGAGCGCCAGCGACAGCGCGACAATGCCAACCTGCGCATTGCCGGTCTGCACGAACTGCGCCACCTGCGCGACGTTTTCGCCGTAGACCAGTTTGGCTTCCACCTTCTCCCACATTCCCGCTGCTTTCAGCGCCTCTTCGGCGCGCTTGCCGTAAGGCGCGTGCTTCGGGTTGGCGATGGCGATTTTGCGGATGGCCGGGTCGGCGAGATCGGCGAGCGCCAGCTTGTTGGCATCGCGCGACATGCTCCACAGCACGATGCGCCCCACCGCATAGGGCTGCACTTCGGAAGCCGCAAGCCCCTCCGCCGCGAGCGCGCGCGGATAGGCGATATCGGCGGAAAAATACAGATCGAACGGCGCGCCCTGCCGGATCTGCGTCTGGAATTTTCCGGAGGAACCGTAGATGGTTTCCACCTGATCGGCCGGATGCGCCTTGTTGAACAGCACGACGATTTCGTCCAGCGCAAATTTGAGATCAGCGGCGGCGGCGATGGTGATTTTTTCACCCGCGTGTGCCGTTTGACCCGCGAGAAACAGGCAAACGGAAATGAGCATCCTCGCCGCAAACCGGCTAACTGTGAGCATCTCGATCGGGTGTGCCCATGAAGTATTCAATGTTGCTTTCTTGTTTGAATGTCAGCTAGCGGAAGCTGCCGTGCAACACCTTCGGCTCGATCTCGATCATGCCGGCATCGCTGGTCATCATGATGTGGCCTTCCTGAAGGGTGCATTGCAGTTGCATGTTGCGGCTGGCCAGCGCGGCGAGCGCCAGCGTGGTTTCAACCGGCAGGTTGAGCACGGTGAGGTTGTCCAGGCGCTGCAACTTGTCGCGGTTTTCGTTCCACCAGATATTTGCCGCGCGCCCGTAGCTGATGATCACGGCTTGGGCGGCGCGTCCGCTGGCCTTGCGGATGGCGCGCTCGTCGGGCAGGCCGACCTCTATCCAGCGTTCGATCGCGCCGGTGAGGTCTTTCTGCCACAGGTCGGGTTCGTCGTCGCTGCTCAAGCCTTTGCCGAAGGCCAGCGATTCGCGGGCGTAGAGCGCGAAGGCGAGCAGGCGCACCATCATGCGTTCGTCGGTTTCAGACGGATGCCGCGCCAGCGTCAGCGCGTGGTCGGCGTAATAGTGCCTGTCCATATCAGCGATCTGGAGGGCGGCTTTGAAGATGGTTGCCTTAATGGCCATGGTGCGTTTCAGCCGGGTGCCGGGCAGACGCTTCGCCGCAAGCGCGGCACGCGGGATCCTTGCTTAACGCGCTGCGCATGATATTCATGTCCAGCGCGTTGATCGTGAGCAGTTTGCCGCTCAGGCCGCGTTCTATTCCGATGAGTAATTTGAGAGCTTCCGACGCCTGCAGGATGCCGATGAGGCCGACCAGCGGCGCGAATGCACCGGTGGTCGCGCAACGCAATTCGGCGGCCTGGCTGTCTTCGGGGAACAGGCAGTCATAGCAGGCCGCGTCCTCGCGGCGAAAATCGAATACCGAAACCTGCCCGTCAAACTGGATCGCCGCGCCCGATACCAGCGGTTTGCGCCGGGCCAGGCAGGCGCGGTTGACGGCGTAGCGCGTGGCGAAATTATCGCTGCAATCCAGCACTACATCGGCCTGTGCGATCAGGGCGCGCAGTTGTTCCGCATCGGCGCGCACGGGCAGGGCAACGCACCCGACTTCGGGGTTGATGTCGTGCAGCGTGGCCTGCGCGGACGCGACTTTGGGCTGGCCGACCGACGCGGTGCGATGGATGATCTGGCGTTGCAGGTTGCTCAAGTCCACGGTGTCATGGTCGCACAGGGTCAGTTGCCCGACCCCGCTGGCGGCGAGATACAGGGCGGCGGGCGAGCCGAGCCCGCCGAGGCCGATGATGAGCGCCCTGGCATCGAGCAGGCGCTGCTGCCCCTCGATGCCGATCTCGGGCAGCAGGATGTGCCGGCTATAGCGCAGCAGTTGTTCGTCGTTCATGCGGATGGCCTATATCTGGTAGCTGCCGGTTATCGGGCATTGCAAAACTTTGGTTTTGCTTGGTTGTTTGGGCAGCGGCAATTATAATCGCAAAGCCGTTCAACCCGGGCGCAATGACGGTTCGCGCACAGCCACAAAAGCTGCGTTTCCGGGATTGAACCTGCGCTTTAAATTTAACCGGCAGTTATCCAATGAACGAATTAACCCATTTTTCCGATGCCGGGCGGGCGCGCATGGTGGACGTTTCGGAGAAATCCGACACCCGGCGTGTCGCTGTCGCCAGCGGCATTCTGCGTATGCAACCCGCCACGCTGGAGCGGATTCAATCCGGCCGAATCGCCAAGGGCGATGTGTTGACGGTGGCCGATGTCGGCGCGGTCATGGCGGCGAAGCGCACCCCCGACATTATCCCGATGTGCCATTCCATTGCGCTGACCGGCGTGGAAGTGGTATTCAGCGAAATCACCGAGCCAGACGCGAACGGCTGCGCCGGCATCAAGGTCGTCACCACGGCAAGCTGTGTCGGACAAACCGGCGTCGAGATGGAAGCTCTGTGTGCCGCCAACGTGGCGCTGCTCACCATTTATGACATGTGCAAGGCGATTGATCGGGGAATGCGCATAGAGCATGTCCAACTGGAAGAAAAACGCGGCGGCAAAAGCGGAGTCTGGCTTAGGGGAAACGCGGGGAATCAAAATGATTAAGGTGTTATTTTTCGGCCCGGTTGCGGAGCGCGTCGGCACAAACGAATTAAAAGTGGAATTTCATGCCGGAATGCGCGTACAGGATCTGCGCGCGCAATTGCAGGCGCAGCATCCGGCGGCGTTCGAGATTGTCTGTTTTGTTGCGGTGAATGGCGAACACACCCTCGATATGTCGGCGGCGCTGACAGACAATAGCGAAGTGGTTTTTATGTCCAAATTTTCGGGGGGCTGACATGGCTGACAACAACAAAAATGCGGTCCGAATCCAGCACGAAGATTTCTCCCAGGACGAAGAAATCAAGGCGTTGCAGGCCAGCTCCAAGCGGATGGGCGGCATCGCCACGTTTCTGGGTTGCGCGCGCGATTTTTCGGAAGGCCGCGATGTCTCCGAAATCAGCTTCGATGCCTACGGCAGCATGGCGTTGTCGGAAATGAACAAGCTGCGCGCTGAGGCGATCACGAAATTTGGTTTGCTGGATGCGCGCCTGGTGCATCGCATCGGCACGGTCAAGGGCGGCGAAAACATCGTGTTCATTGCGGCGGGCGCAGAGCACCGCGCTCCGGCGTTGGAAGCCTGCCATTGGCTGATCGATGAACTGAAACAACGCGTGCCGATCTGGAAAAAAGAAATCACGCCGCAAGGTGACTCTTGGGTGACACCACACCCATGAATCCCGCTGTATTTACTTTTGTCGGGCATTCCGGCTCGGGCAAGACCACGCTGGTCGAAAAGCTGCTGCGCGAACTGACCGCCAGAGGGCTGCGCGTCGCCACGATCAAACACGCGCACCATAAGGTGGTGCTGGATACCCCCGGCAAAGACAGTTGGAAATACAAACAGGCCGGCGCGGTGATGAGCATGCTGGTGACTTCCAACGAGTTGCAACTGGTTGCCGATGCGGTCGAGCAGCGCGAGCCGGAACAACTGGCGCGCCGCTTTTTGGGCGAGGCCGATCTGGTGCTGGCCGAGGGTTTTTCGCATTGTTCCGGCGTCAAGATTGAAGTATTGCGCCGCGAATGCGGCACTGCGCCACGCTGCACGGTCGAGGATGGGCTGATTGCCATCGTGACGGATGTCGACGAGATATATCCGCAACTGCCGCATTTCGCGCTCGACGACATAACCGGCATCGTCCAGTTCATGCTCGATCATAAGCCGCGATGATCGAAGATTGCACGGCAATTATCCTGGCGGGAGGAAACTCGCAGCGCATGGGGCGCGATAAGGCCGATCTGCCGCTGGGTGAAAAGACACTACTGCAAACGGTTACCGCGACCATGCAGCAACTGTTCCCGCAAGTCATTGTCAGTGTGCGCCAACCGCGCGCAACGGTCGATTTGCCGCAAATCTGCGATGAACAACCCGATGGCGGGCCGTTGGCCGGGCTGGCAGCCAGCCTGGGCCAAGCCACCACGCCGTGGATATTTGCGGTGGCTTGCGATATGCCTTTTGTCGTGCCGGGGGTGGTCGAACAGCTCGCCAAACATCGCGCCCAACATCAGGCAGTCGTGCCCATCGTACAAGGCCACCCGCAACCGCTGGCCGCATTTTATGCGGCCAGTTGCCTCGCCGTCATGCAGGCAAATCTGGCGTTGCAACAAAAAAGCCTGAAAAATGTTTTGCGGCAACTGGACGTGTGTTATGTGGGCGAAGCGGAGATGCTGGAAGCGGACCCGCAACTGCGCAGTTTCTTTGATTTGGATACGCCGCAGGATATGGCGGCGGCCTTGAATGGAGTGAAGTAATGGAATATTTGTCTGTATCGGCCGCACAAAAATGCGTGCTTGAATCGGTCGCAGCACTCGGAGCAGAGCCAGTAAAACTCGAACAATCCCTGGGTCGCGTACTTGCGCAGGAAGTGAGCGCTAACCGCGATCAGCCGCCCTACGATATTTCGGCCATGGACGGCTTCGCCCTGCGTAGCGCAGATTTGGCCAATATTCCTGCGACGCTGGAAATTGTCGAAGATATTAAAGCAGGCGATATGCCGACCAAAATGCTATCGCCCGGCCAGTGCGCGCGCATCATGACCGGTGCGCCGATTCCGCAGGGTGCCGATGCGGTGATACGGGTCGAAGATACCCAAGCGGTGTCGGCGGAAGCCCTCTCTCCTAACTCTCTCCCGCAAGCGGGCGAGAGGGATGCGGTCTCGCTACGCGAGTTCATTGCTAATGCGGTGCAGATCAATCAGGCGGTCAAACCGGGCAATGACATTCGCCGCCTCGGCGAAAACATGCGCAACGGCGAAGTCGTGCTGACGCCCGGCACGGAAATCACCCCCGGTGTGATCGGTGTACTGGCGACAGTCAAGTGCGCCCAGGTGCAGGTGTATCGCCGTCCGCGCGTGGCGATCCTGTCCACCGGCAACGAGCTGGAAGGGCTGGATGAACCGGTCGATCCGAACAAAATCCCCAACTCCAACAGCTATGCACTGATGGCGCAGGTGCAGGCGCTCGGCATCG
>SCPW01000026.1 GCA_004298605.1 Gallionella sp. | reverse complement strand
GTCCGACGCCCCCATCCTGTAGCTGTCCACGATGATCTTGTTCACCAGCTTGACCAGCTCGTTATCGGCTGCCGCGCTGACGTCGTCCTGGCTGATACCCGCCCCTTCTTCTTCTTCACCGCCCAGGCTGGACAGCAAGTCGTCCATGGACGATTCGTCTGCGGCAAAGCTGCCGGCAGCATCGGCGGATGCCCCGCCGCCGTAGAACAAATCCAGGGTCTGTTTAAACTCGCGCTGCGTGCAAACCCTATAGGCCAGCCGGTTCTTGGGGAAAATGTTGTTGATCACCCGCGAAGCTTGAATGCGCTCGGGGTCGATGGTCAAAATGACCAGCCCTTCCTGGGTTTCCTCGATCGGTATCCAGTGGCTGCTTTCCACATACTCGCGCTTCAGGTTGCGCAACAGGTCGGCCGGCTTGATGCGGTCCGCCTTGTAGGGTTCGTAAGGAACCCCGAAGAAGCTGGATAATGCCTTGCCCAGCGCGGCGCTGCTGACCTGGAATTCGTCTATCAGCACCTCTTCGATTTCGATTCCCTTGCGCCGCGCGGTGCGGGTCGCCAATTCAAATTCGGCGGCGGACAGCACCGCATCGGCCACCAGGTAGTCGTACTTGGTTTTGACTGTCGTACTATGCTGGCGCTGGCGCAAGGCGACAGACATGGTCTGCGCCAACTCCTGCATTCCTTCCTCGATCATCGCCGTAAAAGGGACACCGGCCTTGTTGTTGATGATTTGGATGATGCCGACCAGATCGCCGCTGGCGGCGTCCAGAACCGGCACGACCAGCATCTGCTTGGTGCGGTAGCCGGTGCGCTTGTCCACCTCCTGCAGGAAGCGCAGATGCTGGCTATAGCCCGCCAGCTCCTTTTCATCGTAGACATCCCGGATGTTGAGCACCTTTTTATGCATCGCCGCATAACCGGCAACGCTCTGCTCGGCGATAGGCAATTTGAGGTCTTTGAAGGAGTTGAGCCCGGTCTTGACCTTGGAAACAAGCGAGGCGCGGTCTTCGCCCACCACATAGATGGTCAGCCGGTCCGCATTGAAAAGCGTGCAGATGTCCTTGCTGACATCCAGCATGATTTCGTCGATGTTGCTGGTGGCGTGTATCTTGTTGGTGACGTGATTGAGGTTCCTGGTGAAATCGAGCTTGATGTTGATTTCGCCGGAATTGGTTGCCGCGCCATTGCCCGCCATTACTGTGCTCATTACCGCTCCTGTCCGACCACGCTACCGTGGTTCCCTACTGCTGCGCCGATTTTGGCACCGACCACAAACCGTTATCCAGAACCTGTACATCGTATCCGGCCTGCGCCAGGAGGAATGCGGCGGCGGCGCTGCGCCGCCCGCTCTGGCAGTAGGCGATATATTTCTTGCCGCGATCCAGTACGCCGATCGCATTGCGTATGTCGTTCAACGGCACGTTCATCGCGCCGCGCAGCCTGTCGTAACGGTATTCCGGCGGGTGGCGCACATCCAGCCACACCGCGCCTTGCGCCACCGCCTGCACGGCTTGCTCATAGCCTATTTTATGCAGTAACGGCTCCCGCAGCAGTTCCGTGAAATCCTGGCGCCCGAGGCGCAGCAACACCCCGTTGGATTTCATCGTGACAGTCGCGTTGCGTTTGGCGCCGGAGGCCAGCGCTTCCTCGCCGAACACGTCGCCCGCATTCAGGTCGGCGAGCGGCATGTCCACACCGCCCACGTGGCGCGTCACCTGGGCGTGGCCGCTGTCGATCAGGTAGTAATAATCGCCCTCGTCGCCCTCGCGGATAATGATCTCCCCCGCCCACGCGGCGATTGCCTCGATACGCTGCAACAGCAAACTGACATTCGCCATCGGCAAGTGCGCCAGCGGCCCATCCTTGAGCCTGTCCGCACTGAACATGCTGGAATTGAGCAACCGTTTGACGCCGGCCGAGGCATCGGCGTGTTCTTCCCGGTTGTCCGCATGGTGGGATGCCCCCGTCAGATGGTGCTGGGAATACTGGTCGAACGTTATCAGCCTGTCCAGCAACTCATCGTCGACGCGCAGCAACTGGCTTTCGCGCAATGCCGTGGCGGCAACGATGTCCGGCTGCCGCTTGCCCAGCGGGTGCTTGGCCCACTCGGACTGTGCGCTCACGGTTACCCGGTTGCCATCCTGATAAACCAGCTCGATTTCGCCGCCTACCAGATAAACCGACTGGCCGTGCAGGCCGTACCCCTTGAACGGGTCGCTCCCTTCGGGGACGGTTTCGAGCTGGCAATAGTCGAGCAGCTCGCGCAGCCGCGCCGGGCCGAACGAGGAAATCGGCTCCAATCCCGCCAACACCTTGATATCGAGCACGTAACTCATCGCACGCCCATCAGAATTCGAACTCTTGGTTGTTCAGCAACATCTTCGGGCTATGGCCGCAGGCGCTGTTTTCAATTTCCTGCATGGTCAACTCCACCTCGCCCGGCTTGAGGTGGGTGATGAACACCTCGGCCCCGCGCTCGAATTTGGCCAATTCGTCGACCAGCAGGCTGGGGCACAAGTGCTTGGAGAGCACGGCCAAGTCTTTTTCGCCATTCGAAAATGCGGTTTCGATAATCAGGTAGCGCAAATTTTCAATCCCGTTCACCGCGTTCCACAGCCGGTCATTGGTAAAGGTGTCGCCGCTGAATACCAGGCTTGCCCGCCCGCTGTCCAGATGATAGCCGACTGCGGGAACCGTATGGTTGGCCGGCAGCGGCGTGATTTTGCGCCCGTTCAGCACCACAGTTTCGCCCAGTTCGATGGTCTGATAGCGCATGAGCGGCTGCCGCGCGTCGGGGATTTCGCTGAAATCCGGCCATATTTTCCAGTTGAAGACATGCTGCACGAGAATATCCAACGTTTCCTGGGTTGCGTAAATAGTCAACGGGCGGTCGCGCATGAATCCGACACTGTCCACTATGAACGGAATGCAGGCGATGTGATCGAGATGCGAGTGCGTCACAAAAACGTGGTCGATCAAACAGAGCTCGGTCAAGCTGAGCTCGTTGACACCGGTGCCTGCGTCGATCAGCACATCATGGTCGAGCAGGAACGAGGTGGTGCGCAGATTGCCACCGATTCCGCCACTGCATCCCAACACCCTGAGTTTCATATCCTGTCACCTTTAATCTTGGAGAGCGGAAAGTAGAACGGCGATTCGCGCCTCAGTAGCAAAGTGGGAAACCCACTCCCCACTCCCCACTCCCCACTCCCCACTCCCCACTCCCCAGATCGGAAGAGC
>SCPW01000216.1 GCA_004298605.1 Gallionella sp. | reverse complement strand
CCAATGCCTCACGTTTTCCTGCACCCGCCACTAAAAATATTTTCTGCCGCGCCGCATTCAACGTGTTCATGCCCAGCGAAACCCGTTCTGCGGGCGGTTTGGGCGCATTGAATACCGGCACGGCGGCAACAAAACTGGCTGTTGCCGGGTTGTCGGGAAACAGGCTGGCAGTATGCCCATCTTCACCCATACCCAACAGCACCAAATCAAGCGGTATCGTTTTGTCGAGCACAGCCGCATAACGGGCGGCAGCCTCGCGCGCGCCCAACTCGGCGGGAATGGCGTGGATATTCGCTTGCGGAATGGCGACATGCGCCAGCAAGGCATCGCGGGCCATCGTGTCGTTGCGCTGCGGATCGCCGCCGGGCAGGCAACGCTCATCGCCGAAATAAATCTGGACATGCGGCCAGCCAATGGCAAGGCCGCGTAATTTTTCATAGCAGCGGCGCGGTGTTTCACCACCCGCCAACGCGATGCGGAACACACCGCGCGCAGCAATCGCCAAGGCTGCCAATTCTGCGATGCGTAGCGCGACCGCAGTGCTCAACTTATCCGGATCGTCGTGTACGACAACCGCCTGCGCATTGGGCAAATCGGCGATGTTCATGATGCGCCATCCGCCAATTGCGCGGCCCACAACGCGGGGCCGTACAGCGCGGCGCGATCATTCAAAATCACCCTGACCGGCATGGCTTCCAGCAATGGGCGCATCCGGCCCTTGTTCAGGAACGCATCGAGAAACGCGCCGTTCTGCAATAACGGTAAAATTTTCGGCGCGATCCCACCAGCCAGATACAGCCCGCCACGGCTCATCACCTTGAGCGCGAGATTGCTTGCTTCCGCGCCATACAGGCGCACGAACCAGTTTAATGTTTCGGCACAAATTTCATCGCGCCCGGACAAGGCGGCATCGGCGATGGCCGCAGCCGCATCGCAGCTTTGCATTTCATCCGCCAGCCATTGCGGTGTATCGGCATGGCGATAAACACGCAGAAATTCGTGCAGGTCGAGCAAGCCCATGCCGGACACGACGCGCTCCCAACTGACGTGCCGGTAGCGTTGCCGGAGATGGTGCAGCAATGCGGCATCCAGTTCGTTATCCGGGCTGAAACTGGTGTGCCCGCCCTCGGTGGCAAACGGGTGATGGCATTGCCCGTCCCAGTACAAGCCCGCCTCGCCCAACCCTGTGCCGGCAGCAATTACGGCGGTGTTGCCGCAGGCATCCGGCGCACCGGCCTGCAAGGCCAGCAAGTCATCGGCGCCCAAAGCAGGCAAACCATAAGCGGTCGCTTCCAGATCGTTGAGCAAGGTGCAACGGGCAAAACCAAATTGCTTTTGCAAGGCGTCGGCGTCGATACGCCAGGGCAAATTGGTGGTCTGCACCACCCTGCCCTGCACCGGACCGGCAATACCAAAAACCGCATAGCCGGAGGGTTCGGCGCCCGACAGAAAATTGCCGAGCAAGTCTTCAAACCGCGCGTAATCGCGGCTCGGGTAACTGGCTTCATGCACCACCCTAACCCGCGCGCCCGCAACTTCAACGACGGCGAGGCGCGTCTTGGTCCCGCCGATGTCGCCCGCAAGAAAATAGCTCATCCCATCCCTCGATCGTAGGGGCGCGATTCATCGCGCCCTTCTTATGTTGCATAAATAGACTAGTGCGCCAGCCCTCTATCTAACTTTCCCCCAGAGGGGGAAAGGACGATTGTTCCCTCTCCCTCCGGGATAACCAGCGACTTGGCTGCGGTCATTTGCAGCCTAGTCGAATGGCTAGTTGTCTCATCCAGAGGGTTTGGGTGAGGGTCGAATCGCGCCCCTACGGGGTTGAAATAGAATGGTCAATAGGCCTGCAAATCGGCGCCATCCAGATTGAGCGAATGCCGCCAGAACTGGTCGTCGCGGTCGAACAGCCGGTAGGTGCCGCGCGGCCCCCAACTGCCCGCCTGGTAACCGTTGATGAAATCGCGCTCCATCGACCATACCTTGATGACGGGGTCCACCACGCGCCATGCCGCTTCTACTTCATCTATGCGCAAAAACAACGATTGGTCGCCTTGCATCACATCCAGCAACAGGCCGGCATACGCGTCAAAATCCTCGTCGTTTTCCTTGCGGTAAGTGGCATCCAGGCTGATGGCGCGGGTGTGCAAATCCAAGCCGGGCACTTTGACCTGCATTTCCATTTTCAGGCAATCATTGGGCTGGATGCCCAGCATGATCCAGTTCGGCTGCGCCGGGCCGTGGCGCGTGTGGCGCAGCAGATCCTGCGGCGGGCTCTTGAAGCGGATGCAAATGGCCGAGCTGCCTTCCGCCATGCGCTTGCCCGTGCGCAGGTAAAACGGCACCCCCGCCCAGCGCCAGTTATCGATGAACAGCTTCAATGCCGCGTAAGTTTCCGTGGTGCTGTCCCCCGCCACGCCCGCTTCCTCCAGATAGCCCGGAACTGTCTTCCCGTCAATGCTGCCGCTGGTGTACTGGCCGCGGAATGCGTGGGCATGCACCGAGTTCTGCGTGATCGGGCGTATCGCTTTCAGCACTTTCACTTTTTCGTCGCGCAAGTGTTCGGCGGACATCGTCACCGGCGGCTCCATCGCCACCAGGGCCAGCAGTTGCAGCAAGTGGCTCTGGATCATGTCGCGCAGCGCGCCCGCCCCTTCGTAGTAATCGGCGCGCCCTTCGATACCCAGGGTTTCGGAATGTGTGATTTGCACATGGTCGATGTAATGGTGGTTCCACAGCGGTTCCAGCAGCAGATTGGCGAAGCGGAACACCATCACATTCTGCACCGTGCCTTTGCCGAGGTAATGGTCGATGCGGTAAATCTGCGGCTCGTCCAGATGCCGGTACAAACCTCTTTGCAAAGTCTGCGCGCTCAACAAATCGTAGCCGAAAGGTTTTTCGATCACCACGCGGCGCCAGCCATTTTTCTGCTTGAGCAGCCCCACACCGCCGAGATTATCTATGATCGCCGGAAATTCCGCCGGGCGCACCGCCATGTAGTAGACCACGTTGGGGGGAAAATCCGCGTTGCCTTCCAGCAACTGCTGCAACTTCAGGTAGGCCGCATCGTCGCCGGGCGGGCTGGCATGGTAGTGCATTCGGGCGCAAAAGCGCTCCAGCGCCGGTTTATCTATACCCTGCGGATAAAGCGGCATCAACATCCTGTCAACCTCGGCTATCCATTCCTCGCGCTGCCGCTGCTCGATGCCGCAGCCGAGTATGGACATCTGCTCCGGCAACCGCCCGGCCATTTCCAGACGAAACAGCGACGGAATCAACTTGCGCCGGCTCAAGTTGCCGGCAGCACCAAATATCACCAGCGTACAGGGTTCGAGAATTTTCATATTGATCCGTTCGTGTGTTTGGTTGGGTGGATGGCGCGTGGTGGATAACAGGCGATAACCGTAACCGATTTCCTTCCGGCTGACAATTCGTATTTGCAACGCGAGCACGTTCGGATGAGCGGCAAGATGACGATGTTTGCCAGAGTTGTCATACCGGCGGAACAAGCTTGGGGCAATTGCTGCCCCAAGACGCCAAAGATGCCACAGGGCGGCGTATTTACTTGGCTTTCCGGATATTATTGCGGAACCGCAATCGAACCGGTACG
>SCPW01000215.1 GCA_004298605.1 Gallionella sp. | reverse complement strand
GGTGAAGAAAATGAGCGCGCGCGGCGTGCCGGTGTTCAATGCGCCGGGAGCGAACGCCAATGCGGTGAAGGAACTGGTGATTGCGGGCATGTTGCTGGCCTCGCGCAACATCGTGCCCGCGCTGCAATTTACTGCGGGTTTGCAGGGCGACGATGCGGCCATGCACAAGCTGGTCGAGGACGGCAAAAAGAATTTTGCCGGCACCGAATTGGGCGGGCGCACGCTGGGCATCATCGGGCTGGGCGCGATCGGAAGGCTGGTGGCGGATACTGCGCTGTCGCTGGGGATGCGGGTGTATGGCTACGACCCGGAGATCACCGTGGAAGGCGCATGGAGCCTCTCTTCGCAGGTGAAGAAGGCGCATAGCGTCGAGGAATTGCTCAAGCACAGCGATTTCGTTTCTTTGCATGTGCCCTTGGTGGATGCGACGCGCGGCCTGATTAACGCCCAGCGTGTGCAGGCGATGAAGGCGGGCAGCGTGCTGTTGAATTTTTCGCGCGACGCCATCGTCGATGAGGATGCGATCATCGCGGGGCTGGCCGCCAAGCATGTCCGCTATTACGTATGCGATTTCCCGACCAGCAAGACGCAAGGCAACCCCAAAGTGGTGGCACTGCCGCACCTCGGTGCTTCCACCGAAGAGGCGGAAGAAAATTGTGCGCAGATGGTGGTGGATCAGGTGCGCGAGTATCTGGAGCACGGCAATATCACCAACACGGTGAATTTCCCGGCGCTGGTGATGCCGCGCGAATCGGCATTTCGCCTGGCCATCGCCAACAGCAACGTGCCGAATATGCTGGGGCAGATTTCCACCACGCTGGCGCAGGCGGGCATCAATATCCATAACATGATGAACAAGTCGCGCGGCGAAATGGCTTACACGCTGGTGGATACCGACAGCGCGATCCCAGCCGGACTGATCGCGCAGATTTCGGCTATTCCGGGCGTGCTGATGGTGCGTGATTTGCCTTTGCCCGAGACAGCATGAGCGAAAAGTTAAAACAGTTCCGCGAGCAGATTGACCGCCTGGATGACGAGTTGCTGAAGCTCTTCAACCAGCGTGCTGGATTGGCGCAGCAGATCGGCCATCTCAAGGAAAACGGCGTGGTGCTTCGCCCGGAGCGCGAGGCGCAAGTGCTGCAACGCCTGCAGGACAGCAACGGCGGACCGTTGAGCAACGCCGCCGTGGCGCAGTTGTTCACCGAAGTGATGTCGCAATGCCGCGCGCTGGAAGCGCCGTTGGCGGTCGCCTACCTGGGGCCGGAAGGGACATTTACCGAGGCGGCGGCGCTGAAACGATTCGGCAGCGCAATCCAAAAACAGCCGTCCGCAACCATCGACGATGTATTCCGCGCGGTGGAAAGCGGCGCGGCACAATATGGCGTCGTGCCGGTGGAAAATTCCACCGAAGGCGCGGTGGGGCGCACGCTGGATTTATTGATGCACAGCCCGCTGCAAATCTGCGGCGAAGTCATGTTGCCCGTCCATCAGTGCCTGCTTGCCCGGCAGTGTGATTTGAGTGCGATCAAGACCGTTTATTCGCATTCGCAATCTTTCGGCCAGTGCCAATCCTGGCTGAATAAACGGTTGCCGGGCGCATTGCTGGTGCATGTTTCCAGCAACGCCGAGGCGGCGCGGATGGCCGCAGAAAACCCCCACAGCGCGGCTGTTGCCGGTCTCCAGGCGGCGGCGCTGTTCGGTTTGCTCGCGTGTGAGGAAAATATCGAGGACGATGCCAAAAACACCACGCGCTTCCTGGTGTTGGGCAAGCAACTGGTCGAGCCATCCGGCAACGATAAAACCTCGCTGGTATTGTCTGCGGCAAATCGCCCAGGTGCGGTGCACGACCTGCTGGCGCCGCTTGCCAGACACGGCGTGAGCATGACCAGATTCGAGTCCCGCCCGGCGCGCGCGGAGCTTTGGGAATACGTGTTCTATATGGATATCGAGGGGCATCTGGCCGACGCAAAAGTGGCGGCGGCACTGGCCGAACTCAAACATGTCGCCGCCTTTATCAAGGTTTTAGGTTCATATCCGGCCGCTGTTTAACCCGGTTATCCATTGGGCGTATTCGGGCTTTAGCCCGACATGTCGGGTTAAAACCCGACCTACAATTCTACGAATAATTTCCTATATCGGAATTGGTTTACCGCTGTTGCCTTCGAGTGCAATTTTTATTTAAGTATGAATTATTCTGAACTGGCTCCACCCTACATCCGCGCCATTGCGCCCTACCAGCCCGGCAAACCGATCTCCGAGCTGGAGCGCGAGCTGGGCATCACCGGCATCGTGAAACTGGCCTCGAACGAGAACCCGCTCGGCGCAAGCGCCAAGGCGGTCGCCGCCGCGCGCGCCGCGCTGGACGAGATCGGCTTGTACCCCGACGGCAACGGCTTCGCGCTGAAGGATGCGCTGGCGCATCGCTATGGCGTGGCGCACGATCAGATCGTGCTGGGCAACGGCTCCAATGATTTGCTGGAGCTGGCGGCGCGCGCTTTCCTGACGGTCGGCGACAAGGCGGTTTATGCCGACCACGCTTTCGCGGTGTACGCGCTGGCGACGCAGGCGGTGGGCGCGGCGGGCATCAGCGTCGCGGCCAAAGATTTCGGCCACGATCTGGAAGCGATGCGTGCGGCAGCGGTAGCGCGGGGCGCAAAAATAATTTTTATCGCCAACCCGAATAACCCGACCGGGACATTTTTATCCGGCGGGGCGTTGTATCAATTTTTACGCGCCTTGCCGGCCAACATACTGGTGGTGCTGGACGAGGCCTATAACGAATATCTGCCGGTGGAATGCCGCTACGACAGCGTGGGCTGGCTGCGCGAGTTTCCCAACCTGATTATCTCGCGCACGTTCTCCAAGGCGTATGGCTTGGCTTCGTTGCGTGTCGGCTATGCCTTGGGCAACCCGCAAGTAGTGGACATGATGAACCGCGTGCGCCAGCCGTTCAACGTCAACAGCGTGGCGCAAGCCGCCGCTGTGGCGGCGTTGCAGGATACAGATTTCGTACAGCAGACCTTCGCGCTGAATCAGCGCGGTATGGCGCAGCTTACCGATGGCCTGCGCAAACTGGGGTTGGAATATATCTCGTCCTCGGGCAATTTCGTCAGCTTTAAAATCGGCGGTGCGATGCGTGTATATCGCCGCCTGCTGGAACTGGGCGTGATCGTGCGGCCTATCGCCAATTACGACATGCCGGATTATTTACGCGTGAGCATCGGGCTGGAAACACAGAATGAAAAATTTTTGTCTGCGCTGAAGCAGATACAAGGGGAAATGAAATGATTATCGTAATGGGAAAAGATGTCACTGACGACCAAATCGGCGCGGTGGTGAAGAAGCTCGAATCACATGGTTTGAAGGCCAACATTTCGCGCGGCATCGAGCGCACCGTGATCGGCGCGATCGGCGACGAGCGCCCGCTGAGCGAGGAAATGTTCACGCCGTTGCCCGGCGTGGAATCCGCGATGCACATCGCCAAACAATACAAAATCGTGTCGCGCGAATCGCACCGCGCCGACACCGTGATCGACATCGCCGGTATCCCGCTGGGCGGCAAACAGATTCAGGTGATCGCCGGACCCTGTTCGGTGGAGACGCAAGAGCAGATGGATTTGTCCGCACAATATGTGCATGAAGCGGGTTGCCGCCTGATGCGCGGCGGCGCGTTCAAACCGCGTACCAGCCCTTACGCATTTCAGGGCAAGGGCGTGGAAGGCCTGGAAATGTTCCGCAAAGCGGCGAGCCAATACGAGCTGCCCATCGTCACCGAACTGATGGACATCCGCATGTTGGACACTTTCATGGAATACGGCGTGGACGTGATCCAGATCGGCACGCGCAACATGCAAAATTTCGACCTGCTCAAGGAAGTCGGGCGCGTCAACAAACCGGTGATCCTCAAGCGCGGCATGTCCGCGACCATCTCGGAATGGCTGATGGCGGCGGAATACATCGCGGCGGGCGGCAACCACAACATCATTTTCTGCGAGCGCGGCATCCGCACTTTCGAGACCTACTACCGCAACGTGCTGGACGTGACCGCAATCCCGGTATTGAAGAAAGAAACCCACCTGCCGGTGATCGTCGACCCTTCGCACGCGGGCGGCAAGGCGTGGATGGTGGCCGCGCTGTCGCAAGCGGCCATCGCCGCAGGCGCGGACGGCTTGCTGGTCGAAATGCACCCGGCGCCTTGCGAAGCGTGGTGCGATGCCGATCAGGCGCTGACTCCGCAGGAACTGAAAAAGCTGATGGAAACATTGGGCGGTATTGCTTTGGCGATAGGTAGGACGTTGTAAGAACTGCCGGTAGGTTTGCGTGAGCATGATGGTGATGGAGAGATAAATGTTCAGCCAGCGTTTCCAGAAGAATGTCCGGCTTACACATCATGTCAGAGCGCGCATGGATAAGCGCGATATTTCCCTTGAGCTGTTGCTTGATCTGATCGAAACTGTCGATATCCGTCACAAATCAGAATCCGATTTATGGATTTACAGGCAATACCCGGAACGTGCCGACAACATGGGTATGCACGGCAGTCGTTGTCGGGCAGGCTGTGATTGTCAAAACCGTGATGGTAGATTGGACATTAGAGGAGCCGCAACCATGAAAATGCAATATGACGAAAACGACGACATTCTCGTGATTGAATTTACAACCGAGAAAATTGTCCGCGATGTTTCCTTGGGCTGGAACGTCAATGTTGGTATGACCGCAAGCGGTGTGGGCGAAATTGTCGTGCTCGATGCCAAGGCGGCAGGTTTATTCCCATTGGAATTGAGCAAAGAACTCAAAGCGGCATAACAAGTGAGGAAAGTTGTTATTTTCGGCGTCGGCCTGATCGGTGGCTCGTTCGCGCTGGCGTTGCGCAAGGCGGACGCGGTGGGCGAGGTGGTCGGTTTCGGGCGCAGCGAAACCACGTTGCAACAGGCGCAACAGCTCGGCATCATCGACCGCATCGGGCTGGATGTGGCCGCTGAAGTCGCCGATGCCGACCTGGTGTTGCTGGCAACGCCAGTCGGGCAGATGTCGGAAATCATGGCGCGCATTGCGCCGCATCTCGGCGCGCATACTTTGGTTACCGACGGTGGCAGCACCAAGAGCGACGTGGCGCGCGAGGTTTACGCGCAACTGGGCGTCAAAGCCGCGCAGTTTGTGCCCGCGCATCCGATTGCCGGAGCCGAGCAGAGCGGCGCGGCGGCGGCGCGCGCCGACTTGTATGCCGGTAAAAAAGTGGTGCTGACCCCGCTGCCGGAAAACACGCCCGAAGCCGTAGCTCGCGTGCAGGCCGCCTGGCAAGCCTGCGGCGCAAATATCCACCGGCTGACCTGCGCGGAACATGACGCCGTGTTTGCGGCGGTGAGCCATTTGCCGCATCTGCTGTCGTTCGCGCTGGTCAGCCGGTGGATATTTGCGCCGCAGGCTTGCCAGGCGGCCTGCACGCGAGCTACGGCTTCGGGCG
>SCPW01000025.1 GCA_004298605.1 Gallionella sp. | reverse complement strand
CCTTGTCGCGCGCGGTACTGGATGTTTCAGGTCGTCCCGGCATGGTATTCAACTGCAAGTTCGTGCGCGACAGCATCGGCGAATTCGAGGTGGATCTGATCAACGAATTCTTCCAGGGCTTTGTCAATCATGCCCTGGTTACGTTGCACATCGACAACCTGGCAGGCAACAATGCCCACCATCAGGCCGAAACGATTTTCAAGGCCTTCGGCCGCGCGTTGCGCATGGCGGTGGAGCTTGACCCGCGCATGGCCGGCGTGATGCCTTCCACCAAGGGAACACTTTAAACCCGAATGGCAGATGTAGTAGTTGTAGATTATGGGATGGGCAACTTGCGCTCGGTCGAACAGGCTTTGCGCAAAGTGGCTCCCAATGACAAAATTATCGTAAGCGATGACGCCAGAGTGATCGCGGATGCCCGGCGTGTGGTATTTCCCGGCCAAGGCGCGATGCCGGACTGCATGCGTGAACTGGAGATGCGCGGTTTGCGCGATGCCGTGCTGAAAGCCGCGCGCGACAAGCCTTTTCTCGGCATCTGTATCGGCCTGCAAATGCTGTTCGAGCACAGCACCGAGGGCAATGTGGCGGGTTTGGGCATCTTGCGCGGCAAGGTCGTACGCTTTGCAGGCAACCTGCGCGATGCGCAGGGCAATAAGCTCAAGGTGCCGCACATGGGCTGGAATCAGGTACATCATGGCAACCACACATTGTGGGACGGTATCGACCAGGATGCGCGTTTTTACTTTGTGCACAGCTATTATGTATGCCCGCAGGATGCGGCGCTGGTGCAGGGAACCAGCGACTACCCGCAGCCTTTTGTCTGTGCGGTGGCGCGGGACAATTTATTCGGGGTGCAATTTCACCCGGAAAAAAGCCAAACGGCAGGGCTGAAACTGCTGCAAAACTTCGTGCAATGGAATCCTTAATCTCTAACGTACTGCCATGCTAATTATTCCTGCGATTGATTTGAAAGACGGTCATTGTGTGCGCCTCAAACAGGGCGTGATGGAAGATGCCACGGTATTTTCCGAAGATCCTGCCGCGATGGCACGGCATTGGCTGGAACAGGGCGCGCGCCGCCTGCATCTGGTGGACCTGAACGGCGCGTTCGCCGGCAAGCCGAAGAACGAGGCTGCGGTGCGCAGCATCATCGAAGCGCTGGACGGCAGCGACGTGCCGATACAACTGGGCGGCGGCATACGCGACCTGGAGACCATCGAACGCTATCTCGACATCGGCGTGACCTACGTCATCATCGGCACGGCAGCGGTCAAGGTGCCGGGGTTCCTGCATGAGGCCTGCGACGCCTTTCCCGGGCACATCATGGTCGGTCTGGATGCCAAGGGCGGCAAGGTGGCAGTGGATGGCTGGTCGAAACTGACCGGACATGACGTGGCGGATCTGGCGCGGCGCTTCGAAGGCTATGGCGTGGAAGCCGTCATTTATACAGACATCGGCCGCGACGGCATGCTGTCCGGCGTGAACATTCCGGCCACCGTTGAACTGGCCGGCCCGCTGCATGTGCCGGTGATCGCCAGCGGCGGCATCACCAACCTGGACGATGTGCGCGCGTTGTGCGCGGT
>SCPW01000024.1 GCA_004298605.1 Gallionella sp. | reverse complement strand
ACCAAGCTCGTTTTAAGATTTGTCACGAGTATATTTTGGTATATGCCGGCAGCGAGAAATCTGTATCTGCCCCACCGGTAATTGATCCAAACGCTGAGGAAGAGGGCAAGTTATTTCGTGAGGAAATCAGAAACACGATTGTAAAAAATGGGCCAAAGAACCCAGTTTCTAACATCGTGTTGCCCGCAGGATTTCCGGCAGATTTTGACGAAGGAGTAATTCCAGCGAGAACTGATAAATGGCCACACTTATTAAGTGACGCTGTTATTAAAGATAGGAAACTGACTGTTTCAGTCACAGTCAGGAGTGGCTGGGCAAATAAGAAGCTATGCGAGAGATTTATTGCCACCGGCCTTAATCCTGTTTGGGATACAAAGAACCAATTAACAACCTTCCTACTTACTGCCACGGGCGCTGTCGAAAATGTAAAGGTGCGATCTGAAGATCAATCCCATGTCATTTCTGTAATAAAGAATGTTGGTAGTGTTCAAGCGTCAGGAGCAGACCTGACGGCACAGGAAATAGACTTTACCTATCCCAAACCAGTTGGACTGCTTGAATACTTGATAAGCATGGTTGAGGACAATGATGGAATGGTGCTGGATTTCTTCGCAGGCAGCGGCACAACCGCCCACGCGGTGATGAAGCTGAACGCCGGGGACGGCGGCAAGCGTCGCTTCATTCTGGTTTCCAGCACCGAGGCAACCAGTGAATATCCCGGCAAGAACTTGTGCCGCGATGTGTGCGCAGAACGAGTGCGGCGCGTAATGCAAGGCTACACCAACAAAAAAGGCGAGGCCGTGGAAGGCTTGGGCGGCTCATTCGCTTATTTGCGCACCAAACGCATCCCAGTAGCCCGCGTGTTCAACGACATTCAACACGAGCAGGTATGGCGAGCTTTGCAACTGATACACGGTGCGCCACTGGCAGGCTACGAAAAGGGAGAACCAGTGCAGTTGGCGGGCAATGCGGATGACCGGCTGGTGTATGTGCCGAAACTTTCCGAGGCGGTGCTGGAGGAAGTGGCGCGAGTTGCGGGATTGGGCGGGCGGCTGGTGGTGTATTCATGGCAGCCGGGGCAGATCAGGCAGCGCGTAGAAGCGCCGAATGTGGCCTTTGAAAAAATCCCTGAGTTTCTGGTTTCCCGATTCGGAGGCGGCAAATGATCGTTTCTCCGTGCCGGTATCAGAAGGAAGCCAAGGACAATGCGCTGTCGATTTTTCGTTATGCCTTGCAGCAAATCGAGGCCGCACCGGACGAGGCGAACCGCAGGCAGGCGGCAGCCTATAACGGTTGTGTGCTGATACAAGCTCCGACCGGTTCCGGCAAGACGATGATGGCCGGGATGATTACCGAGGAGTTTGCGCGCGAAGCAAAAATCGTGTGGTTTTGGTTCACGCCATTTGCCGGGCTGGTGGATCAGGCCAGCATTGCGCTGAAAAAGCAGTTTGGCGGTTTGCGGGTGCGCGATATTCAGGGCGACCGACTGGCAATGGGAACAAGAAGCGGCGATGTATTTGTTACCACTTGGGCATCCGTGGCTGCAAAGAATGAAAAGACGCGACGATTAAGAGACAGCGGAGACTTGTCGCTTTCACTTGATTCGTTGATACCTTCGTTGCGCGAGCTGGGATTTCATATAGGTGTGGTGGTGGACGAAGCGCATCACACCTTCAGCAATGCAACCGAAGCGGTGCGCTTTTATACCGAGGTGATGCAGCCAGAATTTACGCTGCTGATTACCGCCACGCCCGACGACAAGGACGTGGATAAATTCAAGCGCACGACAGGCATCGCCGAGCTGCACCGAATTACGGTGAGCCGTCAGGATGCGGTAGATGCCGGGATGATTAAGGTGGGCATCAAATCGGTGGCCTATCTTGCGCCGAACGATCAGAGGGCGTTCGTGGATTTTCCAATGGCGGCGCTGACCGATGCCAAGGCAGTGCATGAGCGCATCAAGCAAGAGTTGAAGAATGCGGGCATCAATCTGATGCCGTTGATGCTGGTGCAGGTGGCGACCAGCGAGAAAGACGACGACGTGGCGCGGGCGCGTGAGAATTTGAAGCAGTTGGGTTTCCGCGAAGAGGCGGTTGCTTCCTATACGGCGAAGGAACCTTCGGACGACTTGCTGGCGGTGGCGCTGAACGAAACGAAAGAGGTGCTAATTTTTAAGATGGCGGTGGCGTTGGGCTTCGATGCGCCGCGTGCATTCACGCTGGTTTCCATGCGTGGTGCTAGGGATACCGACTTTGGCATTCAGGTGGTGGGGCGCATTCTGCGCGTGCATCGCCGCTTGCAGGGGCGCGAGGTGCCGGAGTTGTTGCGCAATGGTTACGTGTTCCTGGCGGACGCGGAGAATCAAACTGGATTGACTGGCGCAGCGGACAAGATCAACGCGATTCGCACCGGGCTTTCCGAGATCAGCCCTTATACGATGGTGGTGAACATCGCGGGGCAGAATCAGGTGCAGATTGTGCGGAACGGTCAAAGCACGATGCTGCCGGTGGAGCGGACTGCCATACCCAACGCAGCACAGGATTCTGGCCTGCCGGTTTATGCAATAACGGGGGCGCTTTCAGGGGGTATGCAGAGCGTGCTGGATGGTTTTGTGCTGGCGATGCCAGAGGCGCAGACCGAGCAAACGCGGCAGGTTGCGGCGGCTCTTTCTGGGTCGTCGCGCTTCCCCTTGAAAGTTGCCGGACTGAAATTCAAGACAGAACGGATGCCGCTGGGCACCGATGCATTGCTGGCATGTATTGGCGGCAAGGTGGCAATTGGCGAAAGAGAGCTGAACGAAGGGCGACGTGCTAAAACGACGGTTATCCGGCGCGAGGAAGAAATCTTTACGCGCACTGTGACGGACACGAAATATCAGGCGCGAATATCCGAAGCTGAGATTACCCGCCGTGCGCAGCGAGTTTTGTTTGAGCCAGATTATCTTGATCCACGCGACTTGCACGCTGTGCTGATTAAACGCCTTCAATCAGAATATGAAGCACGCGGGTTTGAATGCAATGGGCGCGAGCTTGATCTGGTTCTCGATTTGATTCTGGTGGCATTCCCCAATTTGATCCGGCAGGCAGCGCGGGAATGCGCCGCTCAATATGCCGAGTTGATGGATGCATCACCATTGCCGAGCAGCATGGAATTGCCATCGGGCGCGCGGACTTCTCGCTTGAACGTGTATGGCGTGATGCCGCCGGATTTGAACCGCGACGAAATCGCCTTTGCCGAAATACTGGACAGCGATTTGTCCGGGACGGTGGAATGGTGGCATCGCAATGAGCCGCGCAAGCCTTGGTCTATCGGCCTGATCTTGCCGAATGGTGCGCAGTATTTTCCCGATTTTGTGGTGAAGGTGAACGGACGCGCGTTAGGCAATGGTTTGTTGCTGGTGGAGATCAAGGGTGACCATCTATTGAATAGCGGCGACACCTTGGATAAGGTGCTGGCAAGCCATCAGCTATACAAACGCCCGGTGATGTTGATGCAAGAGGATAGCGGGCGTTTTATGACTATCCGTCAGGATGCCAATGGCAAGAACGCGCCAGACCAGATTTTCCGGCTAGATTTGATGCTGGGGTACTGACAAGGGCTGGTTATTCATTCACCCATTCGGTGCGCCGCTCGCCCAGTAGATGGCTGCGATATTCGTCTTCCTTGGCTTGGCGCATAGACACCTCTCGGCCTTCGCACCAGTCGTCGATTGCGGGCAGCGGCTCAGCCTTTAGCATTTCCGGGCGCATGGGCAGGGTGCCATGCCCGAGCAGGCGGGCAATGACGATTTCGCGCACATATTGCGACAGCTTGATGCCAATGTGATCCGCCAGTAATTGCAGGTCATGCCGCATACGCTTGGGTATCCATACCTTGACCGGGATGACATTCTTGCCGAGTTCCGGCACCCAGTAGGTATCCACCCGCTTCTTGCCCGGAGGTGGTTCGACCGCACGCAGGGAAAGCATGGGGGGAGCCGATTCACGGAAAATTCCAGGTATTGCCTCAATCATCACTTGATAAGCGTAGATGCCATAGCAATGAGTGGTGAATAATTGGCGCAGTGATTCGCTCATGGAAACGCCATTCCGGTCGGCTATTTCTTCCAGTGCTTCATTGGCTGCTTCAGGCAGCCAAAATTTGAGCGCGACATCGTGATAGCGAAAATCGCAGAAATCCCCCATATCATTAATCAACTGCTCGAACCGCATAGGGGTGCGGCGGGTTTTCGAGATATTGACGCCACCATCATGGAACGGCGGAATTTCGGTATCTTGTTCTTGTTTCTTTTTCTTAAAGAAAGGCCACATCTCGACACCTCAAAATTAGGGGAATTTTGAACCATGCCATTTTACAAGAGTATCCTCTCGGGCGAGTTCGGCGTTAACGGCATCGCCTTCATGCCGTAGGAGAAATTCTGTGGAACTGGAATCTATGCATTCACCAGTAAGTTACTTGCCTGCCCCGGTCAGAAAGCCGCCTTCGCGCGCCTTGCGTGATTGGGAAGCGCCCCCGCAACTCACGAATGGGGAATTCAATCTCGTGGAATGGCAGGCTACCTATTTGGTATTAAGGACAGTCACACATGAGAACGTACATTTGTTTCATCAAGAGCCACTGGAAATTTGCGCAGAAGAGAGCCAGCCAGCCGGTGATATTTGAAAGGTTACCTGATGAGTATTGAAGTTACTGCCGGATGGGCAGTTTCAGCATACAGCGGCGTTGCCCTGATGGTTTGCGTTCGTCTGCTGTACGCCGCAAGCCGCAAATATGACTGGGCTGACTGGCAATTCAATCGCGATCAGATATTGAACAAGGTGATGCTCAGGGTTTTTTTGTGGCCGTTTTTTCTGGTTGCGCCAAGGCAGCTAATCAACCCCGCCTTTGATTTCAAACCCGGTGAATTTTGTGGGGCAGATGGAGCCGAGCTTGCACGCAAGCGCACTGGCTTTATGGACAACCCGCCGCCTTGCGGCAGCACAATCAGCGTAACCGGCATGCACGGCTGGACGAACATCAAAGGCGAGTTTTTGTTTCCAGCCAGCGCTGCGCATGAATTTGCCCTGAAAAAATGGCGCGAAGACAGGAAACTTCCGGGTCTGCGCGGAGCGATATGGTGGCTGGGGTTGCGCAATGATGACTTGGGAGAAAAAACGCCCGTGCCTGAAATTCTTCTGAATTTTGACAGGATCGTCCATGACATGATTGATGCAGGCGTGGGGCAAGCACGCTGCCCTGAATGCAACAGGATTTATGCGGTCACGGAAATCGTTTCAGAAACGTCAAATACCGGGTCGCAGGCATGCTGCTCGACTGTATGGAAATTCCTGAAATGCCCTGAAAATCACGACCTGATGAGTTACGAGTACATGCGCTTATATTTCAAGCGGCCTGAGGCTGCGCCAGCCAGCGAGGAAAAAGGCACGAAGCCGTCGCTCATAGCGAAATTTCTGCAAGGCTAGAATGACGGCCTTGTGCTACCTGGTGATTTTTCGAGGTTTTCCGAGCCTGAGAAAATTTCCCTAATCTTTTCATTTTTCTGAAACGAATTCAGGAGGGCAAGGTGTTAAACAACTTACTGCAAGTCTCGCTTGCAGAATTCAAGCGCGCCACCAAGATTTTTCAAAGAAAACGCCTTAGGCTTGGTCAGGTGTTACTCGCCTATGAGAACGGATTCCTCTCGATTGAAACTGGCGAAGTAACCACGGTGATGAATGCCGTCGGAGAATGGCAAGGCAGGGCAATATTCTCGCCCGAAATCATGCGCGCCATTGCGATGGTTCCCCCACTACAAGACCCGGTTCAAATTTCATACGATGGCACGCATTTGCTGATCGGCAACATGAAGGGCAATTGCCAATGGTATTCGGTTAGCCAAGCATTTATTGAGAACCTGGAGAACCCGAGTATCATCGACCTGCTGGCAATGAGCATAAGCCTTCCAAGGCACGAAGTTAAAGGTTCGGAACTCGGCAAAGCAATCCGCAGCGCACATGAAAAGGTCGAGCGCCGCATCGCGAATGCAGCAAAGCAATTGCAGGACTTGGAGATCACCGAGGCGGAAATTCGGTCACTCGTTGAGGCACGGATTGCGACTAGACTTCAAGCGGGCAAGCCGCCTGCGCCGTGACGTTGCCGCGATAAATAAAATGTACTTCCGCTGTGAACGATACTGCGCAGCGACCACGCCTCACAAAAACAAACCAAATCGGCGTAGCCGACCGAATAAGCATTGCCTCGCCTTGCCCGTCTCTGCGCGAACCAGCGGACGATGCAGGGCGCAAGCCAGTGGACGGTGCGCGGGGATGCAGGTTTACCCAAGGCAAGGGGTGGCAGTGCGGACGGGTGCGGCCATGCCTTTGCTTCACTTGGCCGCTGGGGGGATGGGGGGACGTTAGCGGGAAAGCGCCCCCCACATAAGCCGCGAAGCGACCACAACAAGACAAGACATAGACCGGCACGACAGATCGGAAGAGC
>SCPW01000214.1 GCA_004298605.1 Gallionella sp. | reverse complement strand
GGTTGAACAGCAGGTACAGCGGCAAACCGGAAGCGAATCCGGTGAACACGCAGATCAGCATGCGGCTGGTGAAGAGTTGTTGCCAGACTGACATAGAAGCCCTTACCTGTAGGGGCGCGATTCATCGCGCCCTTCTTCGATGCGGAACACGTTCAGGGCGCGATGAATCGCGCCCCTACAATTACAACGCACGCTGAAAGCGATACACCGCCGTACTACCGAGCAGGTTCGGCAATAAACCCACTTCGCTTTCTCCGGTCATCACGCGGCGTTCGAGCACCGCCACGCGCTGCTCGCGGCAGAAATTTTCGAAGTCATGCAGCGTACACAAATGCACGTTGGGCGTGTCGTACCACTGGTAAGGCAACTCGCCCGAAACCGGCATGTTGCCGCGCAGCACATTGAGGCGGTTGCGCCAGTAGCCGAAATTGGGGAAGCTGACGATGCCCTCGCGCCCGACGCGCAGCATTTCCTGTATCAGTTCCAGCGTGTGACGCGTGGCTTGTAGCGTCTGCGACAACATCACGAAATCGAATGAGCTATCTTCAAAGTCGGATAGGCCCGAATCCAGATCATTCTGGATCACGTTCACGCCATTGGCGATGCAGGACACAATGTCGAGATCCCTGATTTCCACGCCGTAGCCGCGCACCGCACGCTTTTCCTTGAGATAGCGCAACAGGCTGCCGTCGCCGCAACCGAGGTCGAGCACCGAAGCGCCCTTGGGTATCCATGCGGCAATCGCGGCGAAATCCGGTCGCTCGGCGGCAAGTCTGGCAATATCAATTTGCATCATGATGTGCGCTCGCTGCTGACGTTGTTGAGATAGGCGCGCATCACGTCAAAGTAGTGCGGATGCGGCATCAGGAAGGAATCGTGGCCGTGCGTCGAAGTGATTTCCGCGTAGCTGACGTTGCGCCGGTTGTGCAGCAAAGGGCGCACGATTTCGCGCGAACGCTGCGGCGAAAATCGCCAGTCGGTGGTAAACGACACCACCAGAAAATTCGCCTTGGCGCGCGCGAACGCCTGGTTCAAGTCGCCGCCGAAATCGTGCGACGGGTCGAAATAATCCAGAGCCTTGGTCATCAACAAATAGGTGTTGGCATCGAAATAAGAGGCGAATTTATCGCCCTGATAGCGCAAATAAGACTCGATTTCGAACTCGATTTCGTAACCGTAATTGAACTTACCGAAGCGCAGTTCGCGCCCGAATTTATCCGCCATCGCATCGTCGGACAGATAGGTGATATGCCCCAACATGCGCGCCAGCCTCAGGCCGCGGGCAGGCACCACGTTGTGCCGGTAATAATCGCCGCCATGAAAATCCGGGTCGGTGAGAATGGCGTTGCGCGCCACATCGTTGAAGGCGATATTCTGCGCGGTGAGGCGCGGCGCGCAGGCGATGGTCAGCACATGCCGCACGCGGTCGGGGTAGCTCATCGACCATTGCAGCGCCTGCATCCCGCCCAGGCTGCCGCCGATCACCGCCGCGAACTGCCGGATGCCGAGCAGGTCGGCGAGCCGCGCCTGCGACGCCACCCAGTCTTCCACCGTGATGACCGGGAAGCTCGCGCCGTAAGGCTGGCCGGTTTCCGGGTTTATTGAAGACGGCCCGGTCGAACCGTGACAGCCGCCCAGATTGTTCAGCCCGATCACGAAAAATTTATCGGTATCGATCGGCTTGCCGGGCCCGACCATGTTGTCCCACCAGCCGACGTTCTTCGGCTCGTCCGCGTAATAACCCGCCACATGGTGATGCCCGGACAGCGCATGGCAAATCAGGATCGCGTTGGATTTGTCGGCGTTCAGCGCGCCATAGGTTTCATACACCAGCTCGTAGCGCGGCAACACCGCGCCGCTGCGGAAAACCAGCGGGGTGTCAAATTGTGCGCGCTGCGCGCCGACGATACCGATGCTATTTTCTGTGCCCAAGATAAATACCCCAAAAACAAAACCCGTTCAGCTTGCGCGGAGCGGGTTTTAACTCGCTTTAGCTGGTATGTTTTAAGTGCCCCGCAAGCTGACGTCAAATCGGCACTGGTGCGCAGTTTCCGTGTTTTGTGAAACGCTGTCAATTACTTTACTCTATCCCGAACATCCGGCGATTCCATCACAAACAACCTTAGCTTGTTTGTGCAATTCATTATTTTTTAAGCATATTTATTTTCTTGGCTTTCCGCGCTAACTCCTTGTCCCGCAAAGAAAAATCCTGTTTTTCAGCTTGACCGGCTGATTTTTTTTCAATATAGTGGGTTCAAGTGGTAAAAAGTGGGTAAAAGTGGGGTCAAAGGATGTTTCAGGGGGCGGCGCAACT
>SCPW01000213.1 GCA_004298605.1 Gallionella sp. | reverse complement strand
CAACGAAATCACGCTGGGCAAAGAATTTTCGGAGAAGCGCACCGCGCATTTTCTGCACGAGTTGCAGGTGCAACGGACCGAACTGGAGATGCAGAACCGCGAACTCAGGGAAGCGCAACAGACGCTGGAAGAAACGCGCGACCGCTATGCCACGCTTTACGATTTCGCCCCGGTGGGCTATCTCACCATGGATGAAACCGGGCGCGTCCTGGAAATCAACCTGACCGGCGCGGCCATGCTGGGCCTGGAGCGCGCAAACATCGTGGGCAAGCCTTTTTCCATCCGTTTTGCCATTGGTGATATCCCCGCGTTTTTTCATCACCTGCGCCAGGTTTTTCTATCGCCCGGCAATATCGTCACCGAACTGAGAATCATGAACCGCGATGGCGGGATGAGCTACATCCGCCTGGAGAGCGCGGCCGTGTTGAACAAAACACGCGCCTGCCACACGGTGATGACCAACATTACCGAACAGAAGCGCACGGCATTGGCGTTGCAGCAAGCGCGCACCGAGCAGGAAGCCTTGCTCAGCGCGATACCGGCCATCGTGTGCTACAAGGATCTGAACCTGCGCTACGTCACCGTCAGCCAGATGTTCGCCGATTTTCTTGGCCGCCCGGTAGCTGACGTGGTCGGCAAGACCGATTTCGAATTGTTCCCGCATGATCTGGCCGAGGATCTCCGGCGCATCAACCGCGAAGTGCTGGAATCGGGTGAAATCAGGACGGGTATGGAGAACCGGTTCACTGATGCGGGCGGGAATAAGGTTTATCTGTCCACCGTGCTCGCTCCTTTTTATAACCCGGAAGGCAAGGCTGTCGGGCTGCTCGGGGTTGGCATCGATGTCAGCAGGCTCAAAAAAGCGGCGAGCCTCAACCAGGAACTGATGCTGCAAAACCGTACGCTCATGCATAATCTGTACGGCATTCAGGAAGGCGAACGCCGCCATCTGGCGCGCGAGCTGCATGACGAGGTGGGCCAATGGCTCACCGCCATCCATGCGGAAGCCCAGGCGATCGGGAGTATGCTCGGCGGCAAGGAACACGAAATTGCAGCGAGTGTCCGGGCCATCAACGATAGCGCCAGCGAAATGCACAACGTGATCCACAACATGCTGCGCAAATTGCGTCCCGCGCTGCTGGATGAACTCGGCCTGGCGGACAGCCTGCGCGAACTGGTCAACCAATGGCAGTTGCACCATCATGGCATCGCCTGCGATCTGGTGCTGGAGGGCGATATCGATGATTTTGGCGAAAACACCAATATCACCGCATACCGCATTATCCAGGAGGCGCTCTCCAATATCGCCAAATATGCCCAGGCTGACCGTATCTCGGTGCGGGTGCGCCGCGAACCGGGCGAGACACCCGGCCTGGATGCCCTGCTGCTGTGCGTCGAGGATAACGGAAAGGGTTTCGACCCGGACCAGCCATCCAAAGGATTTGGTTTGCTCGGAATGCGCGAGCGGGCAATTGCGGCCGGCGGAGAATTTTCCTTGTGCAACACCCCCGGCACGGGTGTGTGTATCGACGTCCGGCTGCCGCTTAATTACCAGATAGAAAGAAGGAAAAAATGAGCCCGAACAACCCGGTAATTACGGTGCTGCTGATAGATGACCACCCCGTCGTGCGCGACGGCTTTCGCCGCATACTCGAAAACACGCCGGATATCCGCGTGGTGGCGGAAGCCGACGATGGGGAAACGGGCTACGCCCTCCACCGTGAACACAAACCCGATGTGGTGGTTCTCGATCTCAACATGCCCGGCATCGGCGGCCTGGAAACCGTGCGCCGGATCAAGGCGCACGACCCCGGCACGCACATTCTGGTGTTCAGCATGCACGCCAATGAAATCATGGTGCAGCGTGCGCTGGAAATGGGCGCCACGGGGTATCTGACCAAACAGGGCGGCCTGGGGCAGATGGTGCAGGCAGTGCGCCAGGTAAAACTGGGGCGGATGTATATCGACCCGGAGCATGTTTCGTGCGTGGTCACCAACAGGCAGTTGCACGATGCCGCCATCAACCCTTTGAATGAACTTTCCAAGCGCGAATTCCAGTTGTTCAAACTGATGGCGGAGGGAAATTCGGTCGGCGAAATTGCAGAAACCCTTTCCATCAGCTCCAAAACCGTCGGCGTGCATCACACCAACATCATGAAGAAACTGAAACTCCAGAACGCCACCCAGCTCGTCCGCCTGGCGATCCACTGCAACGTCATCGAGTCGTGATTCCGGTTCAAGGGCGCCTCTATTAGATAGATGGCGGTTTCAAGCACCAAGTGCAAAAAGCGCCTTGCCTTTTAAGGAAATTTCGTAGCCAAAAATAAGCAATCCGCTTATTCGCTTCCCATGGTTGCCGTACTACCATGTTTGCGCCACCACGTATTTCAATTTGAGGAGCAGGCCTTATGAAGCCGCCGAATCCCGAGGCTGACAGATTCATCGAAAGACGCAGGGAAGTTCACAGTGTCGGGCAATTGCGCCGCGAAAAGATGATCGTGATGAGACTGGGGGAACGCAGGGCGCCCGCCAAAAACCAGCCCGGTCAACCCGGCCCGGCAACAAAATTCTAACTTCGGCACACGTTCGGAACCAAGAAAATGCGGGGCATCTTTCTTTCAAATCGGCAAAGGGGATGTTGCTGCTGTTTGGCTGTACAAGCGATGTTTATTTAATTTAAAAAGGAGAAATATCATGGCTAACATTACCCGTTTTGACCCCTTCCGCGAACTCGCACGTTTCGAACCGTTCTGGGACGTGGACGATGTTTTCAACAGGTTCATGATGCGCCCGTCTTCACGCGGAATGGAAATCGAGCCACAGATCAAAATGGATGTAAAAGAGGCGGACGGCAAGTATATGGTCAACGCGGAAATCCCGGGCGTGAGCAAGGATGACATCCATGTGTCCGTCGAAGGCAACCGGGTTTCCATCAGCGCCGAAGTCAGGAAAGAAAAGGAAGAAAAAGAGGGGGAGAAAGTGATCCGCTGCGAGCGCAGTTACGGCATGGCCTCGCGCAGTTTCAATCTGGCCGACGAGATCGACCAGAGCCAGGTTCAGGCCAAATATAACAACGGCGTGCTCGAACTCACATTGCCGAAGAAGCCCGGGGCGTCAGGCCGCAAGGAAATCGCCATTTCGTAAAACGCCGCATTTTTGAAATTTTGTAGTTTGCAGGGTGGGCGCAGCCCGCCAACGTGTCCGCGTGGACTGCGCGCCTACCCTGCAAAAAATTATTGGAGAATTTATCATGAGCCACGCAACGACTACCCGGGGCTTCCACCCGGCACACCCTCACGACGGCATTTTTCAGGAGCGCGTGCATGATGCCTACAAGTTGAAGGGAAAGCTGCCGGAGCCGACCGTCTGCCCGCAATGCGGCGCGGTATTTCATGCGGGGCGCTGGCAGTGGATGAAAGCGCCGGCGGGAGCCCACCGGGAAACCTGCTCCGCATGCCACCGCATCCACGACCATTACCCCGCCGGCTTTCTTACCCTGAACGGAGCGTTTTTCCACGCCCACCGCGACGAAATCATGAATCTCGTACACAACCATGAAAAGCACGAAGGATCGGAACATCCGCTCAAACGCATCATGGCGGTGGAAGAAAAAAAAGATGGCGCAACACTGGTGACCACGACCGACATCCATCTTGCCCGCGGCATGGGCGAAGCGTTGCATCACGCCTACCAGGGCGAGCTGGAATTTCACTACAACCCCGAGGAAAACCTGTTGCGCGTGAGCTGGACACACTGAAGGAACATGTAATTCGCGGTGGCAACATGAATATTTTTGGGGTAGGTGCGGCTCACCCCGCGACGTCTGAAGGGATACATATTCATGCTTCGATCGGGAAAACTGTTTTTTGCGATGTGCCTCTGCTGGGGCGTGCATACCCCGGTATATGCCGGGGCGGAGCATGGCGAAGCGCGCGGCGAATTGCTTTATTCGACGCACTGCGGCGCATGCCACTCGGGGCAGATCCATTGGCGCGAGAAGAAGCTTGCGGCAGACTGGGACAGTCTGGCCGCCCAGGTGCGCCGCTGGCAGGCCAACATCGGGCTGGCCTGGAACGAAGAGGAAATCGAAGATACCGCCCATTACCTGAACGCGGCCTATTACCATTTTCCGACCGCCGGCGCCAAGGGCTCTCCGGGAAATTATTAACTTACCGCAAGGAAAACCATGCAGATACCCATGCAAATCACCATCCGCGATATCGACCATTCGGAGGCGCTCGAAACGCATATCCGCGACAGGGTGAACAAGCTCGATGCGTTTTTCGGGCACATCGTATCCTGCCGTATCGTGGTTGAGGCACCGCACAAGCACCACCACCAGGGCAAAGAGTTCAACGTGCGCATCGACATCGGCGTGCCGGGCGGCGAGATCGTGGTCAATCACGACCATCACGAAGATGTTTACGTGGCCTTGCGCGATGCTTTTGATTCCGCCAGGCGCCGGCTCGAAGATTACGCGCGCAAAATCCGCGGCGACATCAAGGCGCATGCGCCGGAGCGCACGGGCGAACGCGGGGGTTTGGCCGGGGAGTGAGCCCACCGCAGATATAGGGCGCCTTTAAAAATCCATATCTCGCCCAAGTGCCAGGCCGCATCGCGGGACATGCCCTGAAGGAGGCCGGTTTGATAATCGAAAATCTCAAAAGAGGTGTCGCGGGCGCATATGTGAAATTGAACGACGCGGAGCTTCACGCCGAGTTCGAACGGGTAGTGGTAAAGTCTGAAGCGCCCGATGCGACAGTTTTTTCACGTATGCTGCGCGAGCTGCACGCGCACCAGATCGAGCTCGAAATACAGAACCGCGAGCTATTGAAAGCGCGGCGGCAACTCGAAGAATCGCGCGACCGTTATGTCAGCCTGTATGACTCGGCCGCGCTGGGTTATTTTTCCTTCGACCCGCATGGCTTGGTCATGGAAGCCAATCTGGCGGGCGCCAGCCTGGTCCGCGCGGATCGCTCCAGCCTGATAGGTATGCCTTTCATCAATTTCGTGGCGCGGCGGGACCGCAATAAATTTCTGCACCATATCCATAAATATTTATCGGGCGACACCCGGGCGAGCGCAGAATTTACGCTCGAATTGCTGGATGGTAAATCCATCGCGGTACAGATGACCGGCGCCGTTCCCCGGCTTGCGGGCGACAAGACAAAATATTGCAGGGCCGTGCTGACCGACATTACCGAGCGCAAGCTGGCGGAACGCAAGCTTCATCTCTCGGCGAAGGCTCTGGAGAATATTCAGGAAGGCGTCATGCTGACCGACGCCCAAACCCGGATTATCGCCGTCAATTCCGCCTTTTCGTGGGTGACCGGCTACAGCGCCGACGAGGCAGTCGGCAACACCCCGACCATACTCAAATCCGGCCTCAACGACGATGAGTTTTATCGCAGGATGTACGCCTCGTTGAAAAAAAATGACGGCTGGCAGGGAGAAATCCGGAACAGGCGCAAGAATGGTGAGATATACCTGGAATGGCTGAATATCAACGTAATCAGGAATGACGGCGGCGAAATTGATTATTACATCGGGGTTTTTTCCGATATCTCCAACCAGGAAGAAATGAAAAAACGCCTGCACAAGCTGGCGTACTACGACGAATTGACCGGGTTGCCCAACCGCACCCTGCTGTATGACCGGCTATCCCTGGATCTGGTGCATTCCAGGCGCAACGGTTCCATGATGGCAATCCTCTTCGTCGATCTGGATGGATTCAAGGCGATCAATGACTTGTATGGCCATGGTGCGGGCGACCAGTTTCTCAGGGAAGTCGCGGAACGGCTTGTTTCCTGCATCCGCGAGGGAGACACCCTATCCCGCATGGGCGGGGATGAATTCGTCGCCTTGCTGGGGAATATAGCGGATGAACAAGTGGCTGCCCAGGTTGCGGAAAGAATGCTGGAGACTTGCGCCGAACCTTTCGTGATTGAAGGCCACGAATTATTTGTCACGGTCAGCGTGGGAATCAGCATCCACCCCAGGGACGGGGACAACGGGAACAGTTTGTTGCGGAATGCCGATACCGCAATGTACCGCGCCAAGACGTGCGGAAAAAACAATTATCAGTTCTTCAGCGAACCTGCTGCAATCGGTTGATAGCGGCCATCGGCAAAAACCGGATGCCGTCTGGGCGCAACTTTCTGCTCCCGGCTCTTCGACAGGCTCAGGGCGAGCGGGTCTATTCAGCGTTCACTTAGGGAGCAGGAAATTACCAAAATACCATTTATAAATTACGTCAAAACAAAACCCATCCCCACCCCAACCCTCCCCTTGAAGGGGAGGGAGTAGTGTTCCTCCCCCTTCAGGGGGAGAGCGTTAGCGAGGGGGCAACTAGGTGGGGGATGGGGTGATGTTGGTGGCATGATTAACGGTACTTTAATAATTTCCAACTCCCTTAATCATCACATGGCGCTACGGTTATTTCAGAAACGCCGATACAGCCAGTGCTTCTCATAGAGTATTTTGCCCAAATGCCAGAAGCGGCTTGGCCCGCGCATCTCCACTTGCGGCGTCGGCTCGGCATAAAAATTCCCCTTGCCGATGCCTGCGCGGCCGCCGCCGGTTTCGATGAAGCACATGCCTTCGCCGGCGAACTGGCGCGGCGCGCCCTTGCCGGTCCAGGCATGGGCGATGTTGTGCGCCACGACTTCGGCATGACCGTGGGCGAACACACCGGCCTTGGGTAAGGGGCGTCCCATCTTGAGCGGAACCGTAGTGATGTCGCCGATGGCAAAAACGTTGTCGAATTTTGTTTGCAGCGTGTGGCGGTCAACGGGAACCCAGCCGCTTTCATTCGTAAGCCCAGCTTCCTTTACCAGAGCAGGGGCTCGATGCGGCGGGACATAGAGCAGCAGGTCGAATTCTGTCTCGGCGCCATTTGTGAAAACAATGTGGCGGTTGGCGGCATCGACCACCTTAACCTGGTGCTCGGGATGGTAAGCGATGCCGCGCGCCTCGACCATCCCGCGCACGGCGGCGCCCAGTTCGGGACCGGCGACGAACATCGGTCGAGGTTCGGCGGCAAAAAACGCTATCTCGGTTTTGTCGCGCAGGCCGCGCTTGCGCAGGTAGTCATCCACCAGCAGCGCGGTCTCGTAGGGCGCAGCCGGGCATTTGTACTGCGGCGCGGCAGTCATGATGACAATGCGCCCGCCCGAAAACTGCGCCAGCGCATCGCGGATCGCAATCGCGCCTTCCATCGTGTAAATGCAGAGCCCGGCTCCGGCGAGGCCGGGAATGGCTTCCGGCGCGTACTCCGCACCCAGCGCGATCACCAGTGCATCGGCGCGCAGGGGTTGTCCGTCAATTTCGGCTTCCCGCTGTGCGGGGTCAATCCGCGTGACGCTGCCTTGGCGAAACTCGATGCCGCGACGATTCAAGCGATCCAGCGGCCTGGAAAATTCTTCCGGGCTCCGTGTACCCACCATCAGCCACAACAGCGAGGGCGGAAAAAAATGCTGCCCGGCGCGATCTGCCGCGATCACGCGATCTGAAGCGGGCAGCAACTTGCGCAACGTCTCGGCGGCCACGATGCCGCCGATTCCCGCACCCAATACCAGTACCGTGCGACCCATTTATCCCCCTAAAAAACGATAACTTTATCGGCCCACTGCGTCCACGCGGTGAGTTGATCCATGGTGCTGCGCGACGCGCCTTCGACCAGCTCCCCGTCAGCGATGCCGCGCGCATCGAGACAACTGCCGCAGGCGCCGATTTCGCCGCCATTGCGCGCCACCATGCCCAGCATGTCGCCGATGTTGTAATAGCCCTGCGGCACTTTCTGCCCGCGTTTGGCGCACGCTGCCGCATCGCCGACAAGGAACATCTTGACCTCCGCTTCGCCGGTCTTGAGCAGCGAACGCGCGAGCCGCAACCCGTTGTAACTGCGCTCCGTGCCGTATGGGGCATCGTTCAGA
>SCPW01000023.1 GCA_004298605.1 Gallionella sp. | reverse complement strand
GCGATTTCAACCAGCAGCTCGGGCTGGCGCTGCCGGGTGAAGGACGCCCGCATTTGCGCGACCTGATGCAAACCGATTTGCGGGACAACCTTATCCGTGTCGCCGACCACTGTTATGGCTGTACTGCGGGGCAGGGCAGCAGTTGCGGCGGTGCGCTGCACGACTGAGCGGGTGGCGTGAAAAAAGCGATTCTGGCCTTACTGGTTGCCGCGGCCATCGCGCTGTTTTTTGGCATGGGTCTCGATCAATACCTGACGCTGGGCGCGCTCAAGGAGGGGCAGGGAAAATTCGCGGCCATGCGGGCGCAGTCCCCCGTGCTGGTCCCGCTTGTTTCCTTTGTGCTGTATGTCGTCGTCGTGGCGCTGTCCTTGCCGGGCGCGACGATCATGACGCTGGCAATTGGCGCCCTGTTCGGTCTTTGGTATGGCACGCTGCTGGTATCTTTTGCGTCGACGATCGGCGCGACGCTCGCGTTCCTCGCCTCGCGTTATCTGCTGCGCGACTTTGTCCAGCGCCACTTTGGCGGCAAGCTACAGGGGATCAGCGAGGGTATGGCGAAGGATGGGGCGCTTTATCTTTTCATGCTGCGCCTCGTGCCGATCTTTCCGTTTTTTCTGATTAACCTGCTGATGGGGCTGACCCAAATCCATGTGCGCACCTTTTGCTGGGTTAGCCAGTTGGGCATGTTGGCCGGAACTATCGTGTATGTGAACGCGGGCACCCAATTGGCGCGCATCGATAACCTGTCCGACATAATCTCGCCGGGCGTGCTGCTGTCCTTCGCTTTGCTTGGCGTGTTTCCGTTGATCGCCAAACGGGTTGCCCGGGCGATTCGAAAGTGACGCGTTTTTTCCCTTGAGTTAATGGACATGCGGCTATCCATCATTATCCCGGTGCTCGATGAAGCTGAAAATTTGCCGGGTTTGCTGGGGCATCTCGCGTCATTGTGCGGGTGCAACACCGAGGTGATTGTGGTGGACGGGGGAAGCGAAGATGGCTCCCGGCAGGCAGCCTTGCGCGCAGGCGCACGGGTAATTCGCAGCGGGTGCGGTCGGGCGCGGCAGATGAATGCCGGCGCGGCAGTCGCCCAGGGCGATGTTTTGTTGTTCCTGCATGCTGACACCCTGCTGCCATCCGTTGCCGTGCATGTGATCGAAGCCGCCATTCGGCGTGGCGGGGGGGCGCAGGAATATGCGTGGGGCCGCTTTGATGTGAGCATCACAGGCCGCCCATTCATGTTGCGGGTGATCGCTGGTTTGATGAACCGGCGCTCGCGCCTTAGCGGCATCGCTACCGGCGATCAGGCCATGTTTGTGACGCGCCGTGCCTTCGGGTCAGTGGGCGGTTTTCCGGATCAGCCATTGATGGAGGACGTCGAATTGTCCAAGCGGCTGTTGGCGCTGTCCAGGCCGATTTGCCTGAAGGATCGGGTAGCCACCTCCGGGCGCCGTTGGGAGGCGCATGGGGTATGGAGAACGATATGGTTGATGTGGCGATTGCGCTGGGCGTATTGGCGCGGTACCGACGCGGCAGAACTGGCGAGGTTGTGCCGATGAAACCCACCCGTATCGTCATCTTTGCCAAGGCGCCCCAACCCGGCTTTGCCAAGACGCGCCTGATTCCCGCGCTGGGCGCCGAAGGGGCGGCCGGACTGGCGAGGCAGATGCTGTTCAACACCCTGCACGAAGCGCTCGCCGCAGGCATCGGCCCCGTTGAATTGTGTGTTACCCCGGAGATCAATCAGGCCGCATGGCAGGGAATACGCCTGCCTGCTGGCATCGAGATTTCCGCTCAGGGCGAGGGCGATCTCGGTGCGCGGTTGGCGCGCGCATCGGAACGCGCGCTGGCCGATGCCGGACAGGTTCTGTTGATCGGCACGGACTGTGTGGAGCTATCCAGCACCTTATTGCGCGAGGCCGCGCAAGCGTTGCATGAATACGAAGCAACCATACATTGCACAGCCGATGGCGGCTACGCGCTGCTGGGTCTCAAACGATTCGAGCCATCACTGTTCAGCGATATGCCCTGGAGCACCGATACGGTTGCCGGCACGACCGTTTCCCGCATCGGGCGACTCGGCTGGACGATCCGAATCGGGCAGACGCTGCATGATGTGGATGAACCGGAGGATTTGGAATATTTGCAAGCGTCGCCATTCAACCATTGGAGGAATATTTATGCATAAAATCGTCAAGGACTATTACGGCAAGCAGCTTCAAAATTCGGACGACCTGAAGACCTCTGCCTGCTGTGACGCATCACAAGTGCCGGGCTGGCTCAAGCCGCTTCTGGCGCGTATCCATCCTGAGGTTGCTTCCCGTTATTACGGCTGCGGGCTGGTTTGCCCGCCATTGCTTGAGGGCTGCCGCGTGCTGGATTTGGGCTGCGGTTCCGGGCGGGATGTGTATGCCCTGGCGCAACTGGTGGGCGAACGCGGCCAGGTGGTTGGGGTGGATATGACCGTGGAGCAGTTGGCTGTTGCCGAACGGCATCGCGCCTACCACAGCGAAGCGTTCGGTTTCGACAATGTAACGTTTAAACAGGGCTACATCGAACGCCTTGACGAGCTCGGGCTGGAACCAGGCAGTTTCGATGTCATCGTGTCGAACTGCGTGGTCAACCTGTCGCCTGACAAGGACGCGGTGCTGCGCGAAGTGCATCGCCTGCTCAAGCCGGGCGGCGAATTCTATTTCTCCGACGTGTACGCAGACCGGCGCGTGCCAGATCATGCCCGCAATGATCCCGTCATGTACGGTGAATGCTTGGGCGGTGCGCTTTACTGGAACGACTTTTTGCGGATCGCGCACCGGCAGGGTTTCGCCGACCCGCGCCTGGTTGCCGACAGGCCGTTGGATATTACCGACCCCAGGCTTGCACTTTGCGCCGGCAGCATCCGCTTCTATTCCGCGACCTACCGCCTGTTCAAGCTGAAAGAGCTGGAAACCGCCTGTGAGGATTACGGTCAGGCGGTGATCTATCGCGGCGCCATAATGGACTGCCCATGCCGTTTTGTGCTCGACAAGCATCATGACATTGAGGCCGGACGTATTTTCCCTGTCTGCGGCAATACCTGGCGGATGCTGCACGAAACACGTTTCCGTGAACATTTTGAATTTATCGGCGACTTCAACTGCCACTATGGCCTGTTCGGAGGTTGCGGTGGCGGGCTGCCGTTCGACCAGAAGATCACAAATGGAAACGGGGGGTGTTGCTGAATTGTTTGGGGCGCGTCACTGCAACCGGAATTCGCCCGGAAAAAAATCGGGTTCGCAAGGGTGTGCGGCTTTGCTGCACGACCCGCAAAATCCTG
>SCPW01000212.1 GCA_004298605.1 Gallionella sp. | reverse complement strand
GGCGGGGATGGTCGTGCCGGAATTGAGGTGGCCGATAACGCCGCTCACTTTGTTGTCCACCAGCTTCTGCGCGACGATGGTGGCGGTCTTGGGGTCGGCCTGGTCGTCTTCGCTGATTAGCTCGAAATGCACCTTGCGCCCGCCGATCACAATGCCCTTGGCGTTGGCGTCGTCTATCGCCATGCGCGTGCCGTTCTCATTGTCCTTGCCCAAATGCGCTTGGGGTCCGGTCAGCGGGGCGGATGCGCCGATGCGCACCACCAGATCGCTCGAGGGGGCGGGATGCTCGGTGGAAGATTTGCCACATGCTGTCAGCGTCAATATCAAAGTGGCGAGCAGCAGCGAACGGGCGGGGAAAAATTGCATGGTCAGTCCTTTAAAAGAAAGCGCGCGGATTATGCGGAGGCAGCGTACCGCCTGTCAATTTTACGGGCAACAAAAAAGCCGGCTTGCGCCGGCTTTCTCAGGATCATATCTGATCCTTCGACTGGAAAGGCAGGCTTATTTCGCCAGGCCCAGAACGAAGTTCACCAGTTCTTTCCTTTCGGCATCGGTCAGCTTTGGGCTGGCCGGCATAGGCATGGGACCCCATACACCGCTGCCGCCCTTGGCGATCTTGGTGTCCAGCTTGGCTGCCGCGCCGGCGTCGCCTTTATATTTCTTGGCAACGTCCATCCAGGAGGGTCCAACTACCTTCTTGTCGATGGCATGGCAAGCGGAACAGCCATTCTTCTTTGCGAGTTCCGGCATATCGACCGCCACTGCACTGCCTGCGGCCATCAAACCTGCTGCTGCAACCATGCTTACAATGATAGATTTCATTTTGTCTCCATTCGTGATTGAAATAACCTGAACAACATGAGGGTTATGCCCTCACCGCCGATTTTAAACAACCCCACCCTTTTTGCCTACCAATTTTTGAGAGGGGAAGGCTATAACGCGGCACTGTTGCATGGCGTTGACAGCTTGACGGAAACTTCTGGAACGCACTTAGGGAGATGGAAATTCTTAAAATACCTTTAACCATACGCCCGGCGCTCACCCCGTCGCCCCCATCCCAACCTTCCCACGCAAGCGGGGAAAGGAGTTGAAGCTCCCTCCCTTGCACGCGCAGCGCGCGGGGTAACCAGCAACTTGGCGGCTAGGCTCCTTGCAATAAAAAATCCCAACTTCGCGTTGGGCTTTTTTATTGGACACAGATTTAATGGCTGGGTGATGCCGGGGCAAGGCAATTCATCGCCGTTGCCTGCTATTTGTAATCGCGCAATTCCGGAGGGGTGTCATCGTGGTCGCCGTGCGGCTCATGGCTATACGCTTCAACAAATACTTCGCGCTCGTTTTTTTTCGTTGGGTGTACGGGGGTGTCCAGGTTGTGGCAGGTAGTATCTTCGCAGTAGTAAATAACCTTGCGTCCGATGTTGTGCAACATGCTGTTGTCGAGGTGGAATCCTTCTTCGGCCAATCCGCTTTCCAGCCCTTCGAGCGTGTAGTTGTGCAAATTGTAGGAAACGCGCAAGGTGTTCGGCGTGTCGCCATACTCGACTTTGCAACCGGGCAAGCCGGACAAAAGCTGGTAAGCGCGCGCTATCTGTCCGGGCGGTTCCGCACTGAATACGATATCGCGCTGCTTATCCAGTTCGAATGGGTCAGTCATATCGTCCTCACGGCAGTAATTATCTTCCTTGCAGTATCTGCATCCCTTTGAGAAGGTTCAATGCCTGATTGAGCTGATAGTCGTTCTTCGCGCCAAATTCGGTAGGCGCAGGTTTCGCGGCATCTCCTTTGGTATTGGGGGATGGGAGTGTATTTTTGCCGGCATTGTCCGGCTTGTCGTCCGATGGTTTGTCGTTGGTCAGGTGCTTGTTAAGGTCCGCTTCACGCAAGTGGGGCGCGCTATCCTGCCCGGACGTGGAAGGGTCTTCCACCAGAATATCGGGCACGATGCCCTTGGCCTGTATGGAACGCCCCCCCGGCGTGTAGTAGCGCGCCGTAGTCAGTTTGATTGCGGTGTTGCTGCCCAATGGCAGGATGGTCTGCACGGAGCCTTTGCCGAACGTTTGCGTTCCCATGATGACCGCGCGTTTGTGGTCTTGCAATGCGCCGGCGACGATTTCGGATGCGGAGGCGGAGCCGCCGTTTACCAGGACGACCATCGGCACGCTTTTGAAGGAATCCGGCAGGTCCTTCAGGTAATCGTCCTTGCCCTTTCCGTTGCCGCGCAGATAATATTCCGGGCTGGTGGTCAGGCGCATTTTGGCGTCTTCGGTGCGGCCCTCGGTATAAACCACCAGCGCGTCCTTGGCCAGAAAGGCGGCAGAAACACCGACTGCGCCGGTCAGCAGGCCGCCCGGATCATTGCGCAAATCAAGC
>SCPW01000211.1 GCA_004298605.1 Gallionella sp. | reverse complement strand
TCTGCAACAGGTGTTTTTCAAAGCAACGCAGCGTCGCGGCATGATCGGCCTCGTGCGCCAGGCGATACAAAGTGGCGCGGTAGTAGTCGAACAATTGCTCGTGCGGATCGTCGCGCGCCAGCAGGTTGAGCAGCAATTCGTTGAGATAAAAACCGCACATCAGCGCCGTGCCTTGCAAATAGGGCTGGCCACCCTGCCATTCCGCACCGTGCAGGGTGCGCACCTCGCCTTTGCCGAACCAGCTCAACAGCAGCGGCTGAAAATTCATCAGCACACCGCGCAATGCGGAACGGGGGCGGCGCGCACCGCGCGCCACGATAGGCAGCCGCCCATGCCGGCGGCTGAATACATCGAGTATCAGGCTGGTTTCGCGAAACGGGTAGCTGTGCAGGACAAACGCCTGCTCATCGTGGTGTTTGTTCCGGCTTGCTGCGGTCATCTTGGAATTGTCAGCCTATTATCTGACGTAGGGTGGGCGCAGCCCACGCGGTTGCTGATACCGCATTTGCACGTGGGTCGCGCCCACCCTACCGCAGCTCTTCGCTCACTCACTTTTGCGGTCATTCGTAACCCAGTGAGCGCAACACGCGCGGGTCATCCGCCCAACCGCTGCGCAGCTTGATAAACACCTCAAGAAACACTTTTCCGTCGAATAGTTTTTCCATATCCAGCCGCGCCTGGGTGGCGATTTCTTTGAGTTTTTCGCCTTTTTTGCCGATCAGCATCGCCTTGTGCGCTTCCTTGTCCACCAGGATCGCCGCGTGGATGCGGCGCAGTTTGCCTTCCATTTTGAATTGCTCGATCACGACGCTGGTCGAGTAGGGCAATTCATCGCCGGTGAAGCGGAATACTTTTTCGCGCAATATTTCTGCGGCCAGAAATTTTTCGCTGCGGTCCGTGATGTCGTCCGCGTCGTAAATCAGTTCGCCTTGCGGCAAATGGCGGCGCAATGCCTCGCGCAACTCATCCAGCTTGCTGCCCAGCTTGGCGCTGACCGGCACGATGTCGGCAAATTTAAAATCCTGCGCGACGCGTTCGGCGAACGCGAACAACTGCCCTTTATCCGCCACTTCGTCGATCTTGTTGATCACCAGCAACACCGGGCGATTGTCCGGCAACAGCTTGAGCACTTCCTGGTCGCGTTCGTCGTAACGCAATGCTTCGAGCACGTACACGACCACCTGCACGTCGCGCAGGCTGCTGGTCACCACGCGGTTCATGCCGCGGTTCAGCGCGTTCAAATGTTTGGTCTGGAAACCGGGTGTATCGACGAACACGAACTGGGTGTGTTCGTCGGTGAGGATGCCGTGGATGCGGTGCCGCGTGGTCTGCGCCTTGCGCGACGTGATGCTGATCTTTTGTCCGATCAGGTGGTTGAGCAGGGTGGATTTGCCCACGTTGGGGCGTCCGACGATGGCGATGAAACCGCTGCGGAATGGTTCGGGCAGACGGGTGTTCGCAGAGTCTTGTTGTCCGGTCATGATGTGGTCCGTAATTGTTGGTAGGCGGCTTGTGCCGCCTGTTGCTCGGCGTTGCGGCGGCTGGTTCCCTCGCCGCGCGTAGAAATTTTTAATTGGGGGATGGCGCACTCCACCTGGAAGGATTGCGCATGTGCTTCGCCTTGCGTGGCGATGACATGGTAGGCAGGCAAAGTGATACGCTTGCCTTGCAGATACTCCTGCAACAAGGTTTTAGCATCCTTTCCCAGCGTTTGCACATCGACTTGCGCGAGGTAAGGCACAAACAAATTCAGCACGACTCTTTCGGCATCGGCAAAACCGCTATCCAGCAAAACCGCACCAAACAATGCTTCCATCGCATCCGCCAGAATGGAAGGGCGGCGAAAACCGCCGCTCTTGCGCTCACCTTCGCCCAGTTTTAAATGGCTACCCAGATCGAGTTGCTGCGCGAGGATCGCGAGTGTGTCTTCCCTGACCAGATTGGAACGCAGCCGCGACAGCTCGCCTTCGCTCAACTGCGGGTAGTTGTTGTACAGATATTTGGCAATCACGCAGCCGAGGATGCTGTCGCCCAAGAATTCCAAGCGCTCGTTGTGCTCCGGCGCGAAACTGCGGTGGGTGAGCGCGCGCGCCAGCCATTGGGGGTTTGAAAATTCATATCCCAATTGCCTGCACAGCGCGCGGTTATTTTTATTTGGCACTGCTCGGATTGAATTCCAGATAGAGGCTGGCATTGCCGGCCAGCGGCACCCTGACGGGGTAGCTGGCGCTCAAAACCAGTTTGCCCCCATCGCTTTCGATTTCAATATCCTCGGGCTTGACCGCGCTGATGTTGTCGATCGACGCGCGTTTGGCGAAAGCCAGGCGTATGTCGCCCGGCTTGGCTTTTTGCATGTCCGGATCATTGGCGACCGCGACAAGGATATTTTTGATCTGCGCATCCTGCATGTAGGCCGGAATGAGCTTCAACCCGACAATGCTGGCAAGCACCAGGATAAATGCCCCAAAAATAAATCCGGAAAAACTCAAACCGCGCTGTGTTGCCGGCATTGCTGCATTCATCATCGCTCCCCCTTATTTTCAGTTAATGGACAAGCCGATCCGCTTCAAATCGGAAAAATTCATCCAGATAAAAAACGCCTTGCCGACGATCTGGTTGTCCGGCACAAAGCCCCAGTAGCGGCTGTCGCGGCTGTTGTCGCGATTGTCGCCCAGCATGAAGTAATGTCCATCCGGCACTTTGCAGCGCACCATTTCATTGTCGTAGACGCAATTTTCACGCCCCTTGAACTCCGCCACCGAACCCAGGTGCAGCGTGGGTTTTTCCGGGTCAACCAGCAGCATATGTTTATGTTCGCCCAATGTTTCGAGATATTTTTCGGTATGCACAAAGTTCAAGCCGGATTCGACGTAATTGTAATCGCCATCCGCTTGCCGCGGTTGCTCGACCCCGTTGATCCACAAGCGCTTGTTGCGGTATTCGACCATATCGCCGGGTATGCCGACCACGCGCTTAATATAATCCAGCGACGTGTTTTCCGGGTAGTGAAACACCATCACATCGCCGCGCTGCGGGTTGTTGAGCTGAACAATTTTTTTGCTGATGATGGGCAGGCGGATGCCGTAGGTGAACTTGTTCACCAGAATGAAATCACCTACCTGCAAGGTGGGTATCATTGAGCCGGAAGGTATCTTGAACGGCTCGACCAGGAAAGAGCGGATGAAAAACACCACGAGAATGACCGGAAAAAAACTCTTGGCATATTCCACCCACCACGGTTCGGCGGCCTCGCCGCCACGCTTGGCCGCAAGTGCGAAGCGATCCAG
>SCPW01000210.1 GCA_004298605.1 Gallionella sp. | reverse complement strand
AAGACCCGCGCCAAACCTCCGGCGCGGGTCTTGCAAGGTCAATGTGCCATTAAAGTCGCACGCCCCCAACCGCGCCTGCAACTGGCCTTCCACGCCGGTCAGCCGCGCCGTGTTGATGTTGGCGGGGTTGAAGTTGGTATCAAAGCCAATCAAATCGGTAATGTCGGTTTGATAGGCGTTCAGCGACCACTTGCCCCAGGCGCCGCGCTTGCTCAGCCCCACTTCCACGCTGCGCGATAACTCGGGCTGTAGCGCCGCGTTGCCGAACCCGGGGTAATACAACTGGTTGAAGGCGGGCGCTTTGAACGCCGTGCCGTAGGAGGCGGTCAGGCGCGTTGCATCGCTGATCGCATAACCGTAGCCCAGGCCGCCGGTGCTGTGCCCGCCGAACTGCTGGTTGTCGTCGCGGCGCAGGCTGGCCTGCAAGCTGTGCGCGCCGAAATTGCCCTGATATTGCCCGAACAGCGCGCGGTTGTCGCGATCGGTTTGCGTATAAACGCGGCTGCTTTCGACGCGGTCGCGCTGATAATCCAGCCCCGCGCTGATTAGTTGCCGCTCATCCAGGGCGATATCGTTCTGCCAGGTCATGCTGTCGCGCTGCGTGTTGTAGCGGTCGATATACGAACCATTAAAGAAAAAATCGGCATCATCCCGGCTGCGCCCGCCGCGCAGCGTCACATTCCATTGCCCGGTAGCGGCGAAATGCACATTGCCGCCCAGCACCTGCTGCACCGCACGGCTCTCGTTCCCGGCGAAGATGCTGCCGTCCGAATCGCTGTTGCTGTCGGCCTGGAGCGCGTTGAAATCGGCGGTCGCGCCATTATCGAAACGGTAGCCGCCGCGCAGTCCCAGCGACAAATTGCGGTAGCCGTCGTCGTCGGGTTCGATAACGTAACAACCCGCCGCCAGGCTGCCACGGCACGCATTAAAGCCGCCGGTTTCCTGTTTATCGAGCTTGGCGTTGAACCAGCCTTGCTCACCGCCGCCGCTCAAACCAGCGGTCCCGTTGGCCGTGCCATATTTCCCTGCCGTCACGCTGAACGAAGGCGTCAGCGCGCCGCCGCCCTTGCGGGTGAAAATCTGGATCACCCCGCCGATCGCCTCCGATCCGTACAGGCTGGCGCGCGGCCCGCGCACGATTTCGATGCGCTCGATTTGCGCCACCGGAATATCCTGGAAGGAAGCCGTGCCCAACGTTGCCGAACCGACCTTGATGCCGTCCACCAGCACCAATACGTGGTCGGCATTGGTCCCGCGCAAAAACACCGAAGTTGCCTTGCCCTCGCCGCCATTGTTGCTGAAGGTCAATCCCGCCACGCCGCGCAACACATCCGGCAACGATTGCGCTTGCAGGCGCTCGATGTCCCGGCGGGTGATGACGGCCACGGAAGCCAGTGTCGCATCGGCGGATTGCGCGGTGCGCGTGGCGGTGACAACAATATCCGGCAAAGTTTCGGCGGCAAAAGCGTGGGTACAGGCCGCCCCGAGCAGGGCGGCAGATAGTTTATATTTCATTCGAAGCACTCCCGAAAGGTTCCAAGCGTCCCCGTTGGAACGTTAAAAAATCAGGAAATGCATGGGGGAGGAAAGACAGAATATGAACGGGGTTGCCGTCCGATATTATTCCGATGCGCCGCCCGCAGCATCTCCTGTTCATTCGCTCTCAGGCCGGTCTCCGGGCTCGCAAGTCTTGATTTGCCGCCTTCCCATGATCGCTCACAGTGGCATATTGGCAAATCCGCACTCGCTTACCGTTGCGGGGGCAGCACAGGCTTAAGGAATTGATCCCTCACCTGTTTCCCGTTTAACCCGTCTGCATGGCAGACGGGAACCTCAAAGCGGCGCGCACTTTAACACAGGCGTGACGCGCCCGCCAAAAATTACAAATCGCTTTCAAAGCCCCGGCTTAGCGTTTGACTTGTCAACACTTTTCAAACTATAGTCAGCGCATGGAAAACGAATTGAACATGCTGGAAAACAAACTTGCGCAGTTGATACAGATGAGCGGCAAGCTGCGTGCGGAGAATCATCAACTGCGCCAGGAACTGGCGCACGCGCTCAGCAGCAACCGGCAATACACCGACAAGATGGACAGCGCGAAGGCGCGCCTGGAAAAGCTGTTGACCAACCTTCCCGAAGAGCAATCATGAGCGCCGCGATCAAAACCTTGGACATCAAGTTGCTCGACCGGGAATTGCGTGTCGCCTGCCCCGAAGAAGAGCGCGGCGAACTGCTCGACGCGGTGGCCTATCTGGACAAAAAAATGCGCGAGATCCGCGATGCCGGCAAGATCGCCAGCGTCGAACGCATCGCCCTGATGGCCGCACTCAACATTACACATGAACTGCTCTCCGTAAAAGTCGGACGCGGGTTTGACCTTGCCGACTTTAAGCGTAGAATGGATCGTATGCAGGCAGCGATTGATGAAGCATTAGCCGAACAAGATTCTCTGTTTTAGTTTGTCCCCTGCGGTGTTCGTCAGACCCATATATTCTTTGAACCAATAAGCTTTGCTTAAGGTCGCGGCCTTTAATGTTACTGTTGTGCGTGTCCCCAATCTGGCGGATATACCTGATGTAACCTGGAAGCGACCCTCTTGAACCCAGGTTCAAGATGCTGGGTCAACGGCACAGGCGGGGGGCTTCATTTCAGTGCGACCTTTTCGGGTCGCACTTTTTTTAGTGGATAGCGCCATTAAATTTCTCTGTAGGGGCGCGATTCATCGCGCCCTTTTGCTGGTCATAGATAGATCAGGGCGCAATGAATTGCGCCCCTACGATATTGATCAGAAAACGGAACAATTATATGCGCTACTGGCTGATGAAATCCGAACCTTCCGATTGCAGCATCGACGACCTCGCCGCCCTGCCCGGCCAGACCGTGGCATGGTATGGCGTGCGCAACTACCAGGCGCGCAACTTCATGCGCGACCAGATGCGTGCCGGCGACAGCGTGCTGTTCTACCACTCCAACTGCAAGGAACCCGGCATCGCCGGTATCGCCAAGGTCAGCAGCACCGCTTATCCCGATGCCACCCAGTTTGACCGCAACAGCAAATACTTCGACCCGAAAGCCACGCCGGAGCAGCCGCGCTGGTTCAACGTGGATGTGCGGCTGGAGCGCAAAATACCGCTCATTTCGATCAATGCATTGCGCCGGCATCCCGAGTTGGCGCGGATGCGCACCCTGCAACGCGGCAACCGCCTGTCTATCACCCCGCTCGATCCGGCGGAGTGGAATTTCATCCTGAAAAATCTGGCAAATCCTTGATGGAATGGTACGCCAGCTATTTGGCGCTCGGCGCATTCGTCGGCTTCTTCGCCGGATTGTTCGGCATCGGCGGCGGGCTGGTGCTGGTGCCGGTGCTGAGTTTTCTGTTCGACGCGCAACAGCTCACCGCGCAACATAACCTGCATCTCGCGCTGGGCACGGCGATGGCCGCGATTCTTTTCAGCGCTTCCTACAGTGCGTATGCACATCATGCGCATGGTGCGGTAAACCTGCACATCGTGCGCAGCATCACCCCAGGTTTGCTGCTGGGCGCGTTGCTGGGCACTTTTTTGGCCAGCCACATCGCCCCGTTTTACCTGACGATTTTTTTCGCGCTGTTCGTCTATTTTTCCGCCGCGCAAATGCTGCTCAACCTCAAACCCAAGCCTGCGCGGCAACTGCCCGGGCGCGCGGGTATGACGCTGGCCGGCACCGGTATCGGCGTTATCAGCAGCCTGGTCTCCATCGGCGGCGGCGTCATCAGCGTACCCTTCATGCTGCACCACAACATCCCGCTCAGGCAGGCCATCGGAACCTCGGCCGCGCTCGGTCTGCCTATCGCAATCGGCGGCACCATCGGCTATATCGCCACCGGCATGACGCTCCACACACTACCCGCCGGAACGCTGGGCTTTGTCTATCTTCCCGCGCTATTCACGCTCGCCGCAGGCAGCATCTTCACTACCCACCTCGGCGCAAAAGCCGCCCACCGCCTGCCGCTCAAAATACTGAGGCGGGGTTTTGCCGTGTTGCTGTTTGTTCTGGCGACGAAGATGTTGTGGAAGGTGCTGGCATATTGATGTTTCCATAATACTTGGCACATACTCCGTTCGGCCTGATGTATCGAACCCAATCTGTGCGCTGCTTTACCCTTCGATGCCTCAGGGTGAACGGATGTAATGATTTATGGAAAAGTGGCATTGCGCGACGATAACCTGCATGTTTCATAGAACAGCTTCGCGACCAAATCACTGAAACCTGTCACGTATTCGGCTATGATTTGTTCACATACATTCAAAACGACCACAATGATCCTCGATACCATCGCCAACGCCGCCCGCTACGCCGCACTGCATCCACTGTTCCCGCGCGCGTTCGAATACATCCGCAACACCGACCTGCTATCCCTCGCGCCGGGGCGGTATCACATCATCGGCGACGACCTGTTCGCCATCGTGGAGCAGATGCCGGGGCGGACACGCGAAATGGCCAAGCTGGAATGTCACCGCAAGTACATCGACATACAACTGGTGTTGGAAGGTGTGGATGAGATGGGTTGGAAGGCGCTGAGCGATTGCCATGAGCCGGTGGGCGATTACAGCGCGGAGAGGGATATCCGGTTCTTCCACGATGCGCCTGATTCGTGGATCGCCACGCCGCCCGATGCGTTCTGCATTTTCTTTCCTGAGGATGCGCACGCGCCGCTGGTGGGAGAGGGAAATATCCGCAAGGTGATTTTCAAGGTTGCGGTGTAGCCCGCATAATGCGAGGCGTTTGCAGGTCGCCGGGCAGCGCCCATGCGGCAGGTTTTTAGCCTCGCAGGCGCCCGCAAATGGCGCTTTCAGGATAACCATTACCCCGTCACAGTTGAACGCAATATCGGGGCGTGTTAACCTCCGCACCCTTAACTATGGCACTCTCTGACTACATCAACACCTTCGGCCAGCACCTGCTCCAGCAGCACGGCGAACGGATACACAAAATCGCGCTGGATGCCGGTTTTACCTGCCCCAACCGGGACGGATCGAAGGGCATCGGCGGCTGCACTTTTTGCAACAACAGCTCGTTCAACCCCAATATCAAGCAACCCAAACCCCTAGGTGCGCAACTCGACAGCGGGCGGCGCGCCATCGGCAAGCGGACGCGCGCGAAGAAATTTCTCGCCTATTTCCAGGCGTATACCAACACCTATGCGGACGTCGCGGAACTGGATGTGCTCTATCGCCAGGCCATGACCCAACATGACATCGTCGGCCTTGCCGTCGGCACACGCCCGGATTGCGTGCGCAACGATGTGCTGGATCTGCTCGCGCGCTACCGCGACGAAGGCCGCATCGTGTGGCTCGAACTGGGCCTGCAATCGGCCTTCGACGAGACGCTGCGCAAAGTGAACCGCGGCCATGGTCTGAAAGAATACCGGGACGTGGCGATCGAGGCGCGGCGGCGCGGCATCCCCTTATGCACCCACCTGATACTCGGGCTGCCGGGGGAAGACGAATCCCACTACCACACCAGCCTCGACATCGTGCTGGACATCGGGGTCGATGGCTTGAAACTTCACCCGCTGCACGTGGTGAAACAGACCGTGCTCGCCAATCAGTGGCGGCGCGGCGAATACCAGCCGATGACACGCGAGGACTATATCCGCGCCGCCGCCGACCTGATCGAGCGCACGCCGGAGCACATCGTGTTTCACCGCGTCACCGGAACCGCTTCAAAAGATATTCTGCTGGCGCCGGAGTGGTGCTCGCAAAAATGGAACGTGCTGAATGGCATCGAACAGGAACTGGCGCGGCGCGGCCACCGCCAGGGGCATTCGGCAGGAATGGCATGGATTAACGGGCATGACAGAGTTGCCGCCTCTGATAATGAAACCTGCCATGCCCGTTTCCCTCACCCCAACCCTCTCCCGCAAGCGGGCGAGGGGGCAAACGAATCGCTTCGCGAGTCTCACATTAACGAGGAGCTACGAGATGCAGCCTGACACAACTAAAAAAATGGATCTGGTTTGCCCGGCGGGCAGCCTGCCCGCTCTAAAAACGGCCATAGACAACGGCGCTGACTGTGTTTATATGGGTTTCCGCGACGACACCAACGCGCGCAATTTTGCCGGCTTGAATTTCGATCTCACCAACGCCAGGGAAGGTGTGCGTTACGCACACGCAAAAGGCAAAAAAGTATTGCTGGCTTTGAATACTTTTCCTCAAGCCAGCGGCTGGCAACGCTGGACCAAGGCGATTGATAACGCGGCCGACATCGGTATCGACGCGGTGATTCTGGCCGATCCCGGATTGATGCAATATGCCACAAAGAACCACCCCAATCTGCGCCTGCATCTTTCGGTGCAGGGTTCGGCCACCAACCACGAGGCGATCAATTTCTACCATGAAATGTTCGGCATCCAGCGCGCCGTATTGCCGCGTGTGCTGGCGCTGGCACAAGTCGAACAATTAATGACGCACACCAAGGTGGAAATCGAGCTGTTCGGCTTCGGCGGCCTGTGCGTCATGGTGGAAGGGCGCTGCTCCCTGTCATCTTATGCGACCGGCGAATCCCCCAATACCTGCGGCGTGTGCTCGCCGCCCAAAGCGGTGCGCTGGCAGCAAACCGCCAAGGGTCTGGAATCTCGTCTCAACGGCATTCTCATCGACCGCTACGGCGAAGACGAAAACGCCGGTTACCCGACACTGTGCAAGGGACGGTTCGATGTGGCCGGAGAAACCTACTACGCCATCGAAGAGCCGACCAGCCTGAATACCCTGGAGCTATTGCCGGAACTGAAGCGCCTCGGCATTGCCGCGATCAAGATCGAGGGTCGCCAGCGCAGCCCCGCCTACGTTGGGCAAGTCACCAAAGTTTGGCGCGAAGCGATAGATAGCTGCAATCGCAACGCTCAAGCCTATTCTGTCAAACCCGCGTGGATGGCAGATCTGGGCAATATCTCCGAAGGGCAGCAACATACGCTCGGCGCCTACTATCGCCCCTGGAAATAATTCCATCTCCCGAACGATGGTGAATATTGTAGGGGCGCGATTCATCGCGCCCCAGCCTTTGAAATAGAATTGGAAAAACAATGAAATTAGCTCTTGGCCCCATCCTCTACTACTGGGATCGCGACTCCATGTTCAAATTTTACGATGAGGTGGCTGCCTCATCGGTGGACATTGTTTACGTCGGCGAAACCGTCTGTTCGCGCCGCTACCTGTTGCGTTTTCAGGATTATCTGAGCGTTGCCGAAAAGCTTGCCGAGGCCGGCAAGGAAGTGGTGCTCTCGACACAAACCCTGATCGAGTCCGAATCCGATCTCAAGACCTTGCGCCGGATCACCGGCAACGAAAAATTCAAGGTGGAAGCCAACGACATGGGCGCCGTGCGCCTGGTTGCGAACAAAGTTCCGTTCGTGGCGGGCTTGACGCTGAACGTTTATAACCCGCAAACGTTGGACATGCTTGCCGGGCTGGGCGCGACACGCTGGGTGATGCCGGTGGAAATGTCCCGCGAGACGCTCGCCACGCTGCTGGACAACTGCCAGCACAAACCGGAGACGGAAGTGTTCGCTTATGGGCGTTTGCCGCTGGCCTTCTCCGCACGCTGCTTCACCGCGCGCCACCATAATTTGCAGAAGGATGACTGCCAGTTCAAATGCCTCGATTACAAGGACGGCCTCACCCTGAAAACCCGCGAAGGTCAGCCCTTCCTGAACCTGAACGGCATCCAGACCCAATCGGCGCTGGTGTACAACCTGATCGGCGAACTGGATACCCTGAAAAGCGCGGGCGTCGATGTGGTCAGGGTCAGCCCGCAGGGCGAGCACACCATCGAAATTCTGCAACTGTTCCGCGATTGCATGGAACAGCGCCTGTCACCCGCGCAAGCACTGGCGCAGATCGAAAAGCTGATGCCGGAAGCATCCTGCAACGGCTACTGGCACGGCAAACCGGGGCTCGATTTTATCCGCAGCAACCCTCCGGCGGCGACCGCGTCCAATCCGCATTAAAAACAGGATGTTGCAGGGTGGATGCAGCCCGCCGAAGTGTCCGCGCGTGGGCTTGCGCCTGCTCCGCGCACCCGAGGCGATAAATCAGGCCTTGCTATACAACTGGCTACCCCGCTTCACAAACTCCACCGCCTTCTGTTCCATACCTTTCTGCAATGCGGCAGCTTCGTCTACGCCTTGGGCGGCGGCGAAGTCGCGCACATCCTGCGAGATTTTCATCGAGCAAAAACTCGGGCCGCACATCGAGCAGAAGTGCGCGACTTTGGCGGATTCCTTGGGCAGGGTTTCGTCGTGAAATTCGCGCGCCTTGTCGGGGTCGAGGCCGAGGTTGAACTGGTCTTCCCAGCGGAATTCGAAGCGCGCCTTGGATAGCGCGTTGTCGCGGATCTGCGCGCCGGGATGTCCCTTGGCGAGGTCGGCGGCGTGGGCGGCGATTTTGTAGGTGATGATGCCTTCCTTGACGTCTGCCTTGTTCGGCAATCCCAGATGTTCTTTCGGCGTGACATAGCACAGCATCGCGGTGCCGAACCAGCCGATCATCGCCGCACCGATTGCAGAAGTGATGTGGTCGTAGCCGGGGGCGATGTCCATGGTCAAGGGGCCTAGCGTGTAGAACGGCGCTTCGTGGCACCATTTCTGTTGCAGGTCCATGTTCTCTTTGATCAGGTGCATCGGCACATGGCCGGGGCCTTCGATCATCACTTGCACGTCGTGTTTCCACGCGATCAGCGTCTGCTCGCCGAGCGTTTTCAGTTCGCCCAGTTGCGCTTCGTCGTTGGCGTCGTA
>SCPW01000209.1 GCA_004298605.1 Gallionella sp. | reverse complement strand
TGTCGGCAAACCACTTGCCGGGCTGACCCGGGGTGAAGGCCGAAGCGGATTGCGGCTGTGCCCCAACGAAGGCGGCGCGCACTTCTTCGCCCACTTCAAAAGCCTCCTGGCTGATTGCCGGACCCAGCCACGCCATGAGGTGTTGCGGCGCAACGCCCATCGCCAGCACGGTCGTTTCGATCACGCCCGCCGCCAGGCCTTTCCATCCCGCATGTGCCGCGCCGACCACGCTTCCCTGTGTATCGCATAACAGTATTGGCAGGCAATCGGCGGTCATCACCACACATACCGCCGCACGATGCCGCGCGATGCAGGCATCGGCCTGTACCCGGCAGCCAGCCTGATCCGCATTGGCCACCCGTGTGCCATGTATCTGTTCCAGCCACACCGGTTCACCGGGCAACAGTCTGTTCAGCAACATGCGGTTGCGTTCCACCGCCAGCGGGTTGTCGCCGACATGGCCGCCAAGATTCAGGCTGTCGTAAGGCGCAACGCTGACGCCGCCTTGCCGGGTGGTTTGCAAGGCTCGCACCTGCTTGGGCGCGGGCCAATCGGGGATGATGCAATGTTCAAGCGGGTTCATGGCCCGCTTCGCGTATCTGCTGCAACAGTTGCCGCATGTCATCGGGCAGCGGCGCGTGCCATTCGATCAGTTCCCCGCCGAGCGGGTGTTCGAGCGCCAGGCGCGTGGCGTGCAAGGCCTGGCGCGGGAAACCGGCCAGTAGCGCGCGCAGTTGCGGCACGCATTTCTGCGCGCCTTTCTGGTACACGCTATCGCCCACCAGGGGATGTTTGAGATGCGCTAGATGCACCCGTATCTGGTGGGTGCGCCCCGTTTCCAGGCTACAGCGCAATAAGGTGCAACTAGGGAATTTCTCTTCGATCTGATAATGCGTCGTGGCGTGTTTGCCATCTTCCACCACCGCCATTTTGACGCGCTGCGTGGGATGGCGGCCGATAGGCTCATCCACCGTGCCGCCGTGGCGCAATTCGCCGTATACCAGAGCCAGGTATTCGCGTTTCACGCTGCGCGCCTGCAACTGGCGCACCAGGTTGGTTTGCGCGGTGAGCGTTTTGGCTACGACCAGCAAGCCGCTGGTGTCCTTGTCGAGTCGATGCACGATACCGGCGCGCGGCACGCCTTCCAGTTGCGGCGCATGGTGCAGCAGCGCGTTCAACAGTGTGCCTTCCCAGTTGCCGCTTCCGGGGTGTACGACCAACCCCGCCGGTTTGTTGATGACCAGCAGCGCATTGTCCTCGTAAACAATATCGAGCGCGATGTCTTCGGCCTGGTAGGGTTGCTCGGCGGGATGGGCTTGCGGCAGCACGGCAACCGTTTCGCCGCCCCACACTTTTTGCTTGGTGGCGGCGGCGGCTCCGTTCAGGCTGGCCTGCCCGGACGCGATCCACTCCTGCAAGCGGCTGCGCGAATACGCCGGCAGCAGCTTCGCCAGCGCCTGGTCGAAACGCATGCCCGCGCAGTCGCCCGGTACAGTGAAATGCAGCATGGTGTTTGAGCTATAATCGCGCAAATTTTTTCCGGATTCATCCATGCGCCATAGTTTAGCCGTATTTCTGCTGCTCACGTTAGCCGCTTGCAGCCTGTTCAACCCGAAGCCGGAGGACTCATCGCAAAACAAGGTGTCCGCCGAGACTCTGTACAACGAGGCGAAAACCGAGTTGAACGAGGGCAACTAC
>SCPW01000208.1 GCA_004298605.1 Gallionella sp. | reverse complement strand
CATGATTACACCGTGGTCGGCCTCAGCCGGCGTATGGTGTCCTCCGGCGGCGACCCGATGGTGTTCATTCCGCTCAAGGACGCCCAAGAGGCGCAATTTCTCAAGGACAACGACGCCATCGTCAACGAGCGCGCCCGCACCGCCGCCAATCCCGCTCTCAACCGCCCCGGTGTGCCGGGCCTGCTGGACGCAATCGAGGCTTCGCAGTCCAGCAACCACAATGTCAATGCCGTGCTGGTGCGCGTGGCCGAGGGGCGCTCTGCCGAGGCCGTCGCGCAGGACATCCGCCGCTGGAAGCATTTGCAGGTCTTCACCCGCGAGCAGATGGAAGAGATTCTGGTCGCCAAGCTGATCGCCACTTCCGCCAAGCAGATCGGCATGTTCCTGGTGATCCTGACCATCGTCAGCGCGGCCATTGTCGCTTTCATCATCTACACCATGACCCTGGGCAAGATCAGGGAAATTGCCGTGCTGAAACTGATCGGCACACGCAACCGCACCATTGCCGGGATGATCCTGCAACAGGCGCTGGGATTGGGTGTGATCGGCTTCGCTATCGGCAAAATTGCCGCCACCGTCTGGGGCCCCGCCTTCCCGAAATATGTGCTGCTCGAACCGGGTGATGCGGTGCGCGGCTTCGTGATCGTGATGCTGGTCTGCACCCTCGCCAGCACGCTGGCGATACGCGCGGCGTTAAAAGTGGACCCGGCGACGGCCATCGGAGGCTGACATGGATAAAGGCATCGGCATCCATATCGAAGGCTTGAGCAAGCGTTACGGCACGGGCAATACCGCCGTCGATGCGCTCAAGGAAGTCAACATGAGTGTCGCCCCAGGCGAAGTGGTCGGCCTTGTCGGCCCCAGCGGCGCGGGCAAGACGACCCTGCTCAAATGCCTGGGCGCGGTCATCGAGCCGACGCGGGGCCGCATGACCCTGGGTGGCGAGGTGATTTACAACAACGGCTGGAAGATTCCCGACCTCAGGACGTTGCGCCGTGATCGCATCGGCTTCATCTTCCAGGCGCCTTATCTGATTCCGTTCCTCGATGTGACCGACAACGTGGCGCTGCTGCCGATGCTGGCGGGGCAGCCCAATCGTGAATCGCGCGCCCGTGCGCTGGAATTATTGCAGGCGCTCGACGTGGCGCACCGGGCGAAAGCGCAACCCTCCGAGCTTTCCGGCGGCGAGCAACAGCGGGTCTCCATTGCCCGGGCGCTGGCCAACCGTCCGCCGGTGATTCTGGCCGACGAGCCCACCGCCCCGCTGGACAGCGAGCGGGCGCTGGCCGTGATGCGCATCCTCAACCAGATGGCCAGCCAGTACCAGACCGCCATCATCGTCGTGACCCACGACGAAAAAATCATCCCGACCTTCAAGCGCGTCTACCATATCCGCGACGGGCGGGCTTTCGAGGAGGCAGGTGAAGGCCGAGCCGGCGCAGCGTGATTCCAGTCCACCGTAAAAACGTAAAAATTACCTTTGCCTGCGGGCAACCGGAATAACGCGGCCTTTAGAACTTCCATCCTGTTTTCGTGTCAACCGGTCCTCAATTTGGGACAGCTCATCCATGAAAACGTCCGCCAGATTTTTCCTTCTTGCCGCCCTGCTTCCCGCCACATTTTTTGCCTGCCCCGCAGGAGCCGCCATGGCCGGGCACGCCAAACCACAAACCGCCTACCTCGCGGGCGGTTGCTTCTGGGGCATGGAAGAGCTGGTGCGGCAAATTCCCGGCGTGCTGGAAACCGGAGTCGGCTATACCGGCGGCAGCACGCCTGATGCGCGCTACGAGCAAGTGAAGGCCGGCAACACCGGCCACGCCGAATCGCTGAAAATCGTATTCGACCCGCAACGGCTCAGTTACCGCCACCTGCTGTTCGAATTCTTCCGCATGCACAACCCGACCACGCGCAACCGGCAAGGCAACGATGTCGGCGCGCAATACCGCTCGGCGATTTTTTACCTCGGCGAAGAGCAGAAGCGTACCGCCGAAGAGGTCATCAAAACCGTGGATGCCTCCGGCGACTGGAAAGCCAAGGCCGTCACCGAAGTCGTGCCGTTCAAGGAATTTTTCCGCGCCGAGGAATACCACCAGAAATATCTGGTCAAAAATCGCGGCGGCTATACTTGCCACTATGTGCGGCGGTTCGGGTTGGGTGAAGGAAAGCAAGCCGAGCACCCCCCGAGTGTTTCAAAGTTGAGGTGAGTGCCGCATTAGTGATAGAATGCGCGCCGCTCCGGAATAGGCCGGAGCAAATTTCCCGCTCGCGCAAGTTGGGGTGCCCGTTATGGGTCAGGCTGGCGAGTGGTAGTTTTTAACCCTTACGATTGGAGCAATCATGGCTGTAACTATGCGTCAAATGCTGGAGGCCGGTGTTCATTTCGGCCACCAAACCCGTTTCTGGAACCCCAAGATGGCACCGTTCATCTTCGGTCACCGCAACAAAATTCACATTATCAACCTGGAAAAAACCGTGGCGATGTTTGCCGAAGCGGAAAACTTCGTGCGCAAACTGTCCGCCAAAAAGGGCACGATTCTGTTTGTGGCAACCAAGCGCCAAGCGCGCGACATTTTGCAGGAAGAGGCCGTCCGCGCGGATTCCCCGTTCGTGAACCACCGCTGGTTGGGCGGCATGCTGACCAACTACAAGACCGTGCAACAATCCATCAAACGCCTGCGCGAGCTGGAGCAGATCACTGCCGATAACGCAAACGAGAAAATTTCCAAGAAAGAAGCGCTGATGATGAAGCGCGAACTGGAAAAACTGGATCGCAGCCTGGGCGGCATCAAGGATATGAACGGCTTGCCGGCCGCGCTGTTCGTGATCGACGTGGGCTACCAGAAGGGCGCCATCGTCGAAGCGCAGAAACTGGGTATCCCGGTGATCGGCGTGGTCGATACCAACAATTCCCCGCTCGGCGTGGACTACATCATTCCGGGCAATGACGACTCTACGCAAGCGATCCGTTTGTACGCTCGCGGCATCGCTGACGCAGTGCTGGAAGGCCGCGCGCAAGCCATGAACGAATTGGTCGAGCAGGTTGCCGAACAGCAAACCGCTTAAGTTTCGACAAGGCGCATAAAGGGGCGCGAGCCCCTTTTTTTATAAGTATTTTTCGGGAGTTTGAGATGGCGGAAGTAACTGCAAGTATGGTTAAAGAACTGCGCGAGGCGACCGGCCTCGGCATGATGGAATGTAAAAAAGCTCTGGTTGAAGCCAACGGCGATTTCAAGATTGCCGAAGAGCAATTGCGCATCAAGAGCGGCGCCAAGGCCAGCAAGGCGTCGTCGCGGGTAACCGCAGAGGGCGTGGTCAGCACATTTATCGCCGCAGATGGCAAAACTGGCGCAGTGGCGGAAGTGAACTGCGAAACCGATTTTGTCGCCAAGAACGATGATTTTGTGGCCTTCGCGAAAAACGTGGCCGAGACGGTGGCGAAGAATGATCCGGCGGATATTGCCGCGCTGGCTGATGTGGCGATAGCCAACGGTTCCGGTAGCGTGGAAGAAACCCGCAAGGCGCTGGTGATGAAGCTCGGCGAGAATATTACGGTCCGCCGCTTCGAGCGCTACGCGACGACCACCGGCAAGCTGTCCAGCTACCTGCACGGCAGCAAGATCGGCGTGTTGCTGGATTACACGGGCGGCGACGAAACGCTGGGCCGCGACCTGTCCATGCATATTGCCGCCAGCAAACCGAAGTCGATCGACGCTTCGGGCGTGAACCCGACCGAGATCGAAACCGAACGCCGCATCGCCATCGAGAAGGCCAAGGAATCCGGCAAGCCGGAAGCGATGCTGGAAAAAATTGCCGAAGGTACGGTGCAGAAGTTCCTCAAGGAAGTGACGCTGCTGGGCCAAGTGTTCGTCAAGGCGGAAGACGGCAAGCAAACCATCGAGCAGTTGCTGAAGAGCAAGGGCGCGTCGGTGACCGCGTTCCAGATGTTCGTGGTGGGAGAGGGCATCGAGAAGAAGGTCGAAGACTACGCGGCTGAAGTTGCGGCTGCCGCAGCGGCCGCGCAGGTTTAACCGCCATGAGCGCGCCCGCTTATAAACGCATTCTGCTCAAGCTCAGCGGCGAGGCGCTGATGGGCGAGGACAGCTACGGTATCAACCGCACGGTGATCGAGCGCATCGTCGCCGAGATCGCCGAGGTGGTCGGGCTGGGCGTGCAAGTGGCGATCGTGATCGGCGGCGGCAATATCTTCCGCGGCGTGGCTCCGGCTGCGGCGGGGATGGATAGGGCGACCGCCGATTACATGGGCATGCTGGCCACGGTGATGAATTCGATGGCGTTGCAGGACGCGATGAAGCGCGCCGGGCTGGATTGCCGCGTGCAGTCCGCATTGAACCTGGAGCAAGTCGCCGAACCGTTTATCCGCAATAAAGCACTGCGTTATCTGGAAGACGGCAAAGTGGTGATTTTCGCGGCGGGCATCGGCAGCCCGTTCTTCACCACCGACACCGCCGCCGCATTGCGCGGTGTGGAAATGTCGGCCGAGGTAGTCATCAAGGCCACCAAGGTGGACGGCGTTTATACCGCCGACCCGAAGAAAGACCCCGATGCGATCCGCTATCAAAGCCTGAGCTTCGATGAGGCGATCAGCAAAAATCTCAAGGTGATGGATGCGACGGCGCTGACTTTGTGCCGCGACCAGAAATTGCCGATTATCGTGTTTAGTATTTTTAAAGCGGGCGCGCTGAAGCGTGTGGTGTTGGGCGAAGGTGAGGGCACTTTGGTGCGTATCGACTAGGAGAATGGCATGATTGCTGGCCTGAAAAAAACAACCGAACAAAAAATGCAGAAATCGCTGGAGGCATTGAAAGCGGATCTTGGCAAAGTGCGCACCGGACGCGCGCACACCGGTTTGCTGGATCATGTCACGGTGGATTACTACGGCAGCCCGACGCTGGTCACCCAGGTCGCCAACGTCACGCTGGTCGATGCGCGCACGATCGGTGTGCAACCTTGGGAAAAAAATATGGTCGGCCCGGTGGAACGCGCGATACGCGATTCTGACTTGGGTTTAAATCCGTCCACCAACGGGGATATGATCCGCGTGCCGATGCCGATGCTGACCGAAGAACGCCGCCGCGATTTGATTAAAGTGATCAAATCCGAAGGCGAAGACGCGAAAATCGCGGTGCGCAACATCCGCCGCGACGCCAACCATACCCTGAAAGAAGCACTCAAGAAAAAAGAGATCGCCGAAGACGAAGAGCGCCGCACGCAAGACGAAATCCAGAAACTGACCGACCGTTTTGTCACCGAAATCGACAAGGCGCTGCAAGCCAAAGAAGCCGATCTGATGGCGGTTTGATTACAACCGTTAATGGCATCTCTCCTCCCCAGTTCCACCCGCGTCATCCCCGACATAGCCAGTGTCCCGCGCCATATCGCCGTCATCATGGACGGCAACGGGCGCTGGGCGAAGCAGCGTTTCATGCCGCGCGTCATGGGGCATCAGCGCGGTGTCGAGGCATTGCGCGAAACCGTGAAAGCCTGCCGCGACCTGGGGGTGGAGTACCTGACCGTATTCGCGTTCAGCAGCGAGAACTGGCGGCGGCCCACCGACGAGGTTTCCTTCCTGATGTCGCTGTTCCTGAAAATGCTGGAACGCGAAGTCGCCAAGCTGCACAAAAACAACATCCGCCTGAAAATCATCGGCGACCGCAGCCGCTTTGATGCCAAGCTCAATCAGGCCATGCATAAAGCCGAGCACCTCACCGCCGGCAACACCGGCTTGACGCTGACCATCGCCGCGAACTACGGCGGGCGCTGGGATGTGATGCACGCGGTGCAGGCCATGCTCGGCGAGCGTCCGCAACTGGCGCAAGGCTTCGCCGAAGAAGATTTGTCGCCCTATCTTTCCATGAGCGACGCGCCCGAGCCGGATTTGTTCATCCGCACCGGCGGCGAGCAGCGCATCAGCAACTTCATGCTGTGGCAACTGGCCTATACCGAACTGTATTTTACCGACACGTTATGGCCGGCGTTTGGCCGCAAGGAGCTGGAGACGGCGATTGCTTCCTACCAAAAACGCGAGCGGCGTTTCGGGCGGACCAGCGAACAGTTGCAGGGTAAACAGGGTGCTTAGGTCGCGCGTGATTACCGCCGTCATCCTGCTGGCGCTGCTGTTGGCGGCGCTGTTCGCGTTGCCGCCCGCCGCGTGGGCGGCGCTGGTTGTCGTGATGGTCATGCAGGGAACCGCGGAGTGGTCGCGCCTGTCCGGGCTGGCCGGCATGAAAGCGAATCTTTACTGGGTGCTGACCCTGTTGTTGATGCTGGGCCTGTTGTGGCTGGATGCGGGCGCGGGCGAGGTACAGCGGGCCTATACCCATTTGCCGGTTTATGCCGTATCGGCTTTGCTGTGGCTGATCGTCGTGCCGTCCTGGTTAATGATAGGCCGGAAAGTCAAACAGCCGGTTTTGATGGCGCTGACCGGTTGGGCGGTGCTGGTTCCGACCGGCCTGGCGATGCTGGATTTGCGCGCCGCAAGCCCAGGCCCGTGGGTTCTGCTGTTCGTGATGTGTTTGGTGTGGGTGGCGGATATCGCGGCCTATTTCGCCGGGCGCAAATTCGGCAGGAACAAGCTCGCCCCCAGCATCAGCCCGGGCAAGACCTGGGAAGGGGTTGCCGGCGCGATGCTGGGTGTCTCCGTTTATGTGGTGCTGGTGTGGAGTTTCAGCCCATATTTTAACCAGCGCGAAGTGTTGCCCGGTTTGCTGCTGGCATCGTGGTGGTGGGTGGGTTTGGCGGTGATCGGCGATTTGTTCGAATCGGCCATCAAGCGCCAGGCCGGTGTCAAGGATAGCGGCGCGCTGCTGCCCGGCCACGGCGGATTGCTGGACCGCATCGACGCGTTGACTTCGACCTTGCCGCTCGCCGCGATGGCGATGCTGTTCCAGAAACTGGGTTAAGGAACCCTACATGCAAAATCTGACTGTTCTCGGCTCCACCGGCAG
>SCPW01000207.1 GCA_004298605.1 Gallionella sp. | reverse complement strand
CGAAAAGCTGTTCGCCGTGCCGGTGCGCTGCCTGTGGGAGTCAGCCGGGAAACACCCCGGTGGATAGATAGCGGTCGCCCCGGTCGCAGATGATGGCGACGATGACGGCGCCGTCCAGTTCGCGCGATAAACGCAAAGCCGCCGCCACCGCGCCGCCGGAGGATATACCGCAAAAAATGCCTTCTTCGCGCGCCAGCCGGCGGGTGGTTTCCTCGGCAGTGGCCTGGTCCATGTCCAGAATGCGGTCCACCCGTTCCGGCTGGTAAATTTTCGGCAGGTATTCTTTGGGCCAGCGGCGAATACCGGGAATTTTGGCGTCACCTTCCGGCTGTACGCCGACGACCTGAATAGCCGGGTTTTTTTCTTTTAAAAACCGCGACGTACCCATGATGGTGCCGGTAGTGCCCATGGAGCTGACAAAGTGGGTGACGCTGCCGCCGGTGTCGCGCCAGATTTCCGGACCGGTGCCTTCGTAGTGGGCGCGGGGATTGTCGGGGTTGGCGAACTGATCCAACACCTTGCCTGCGCCGCGCGCTTCCATTTCCCGCGCCAGATCGATGGCGGCTTCCATGCTGCCTTTTTCGGGCGTGAGAATGAGCTCCGCACCATAGGCTTTCATGCCGGCGCGCCGCTCGGCGCTCATGTTTTCCGGCATGATCAGCGTCATGCGGTAGCCTTTGATGGCCGCCGCCATGGCCAGGGCGATGCCGGTATTGCCGCTGGTGGCTTCGATCAGTCTGTCGCCGGGTTGAATGTCGCCGCGCGCTTCGGCGTGTTTGATCATACTCAGGGCGGGCCGGTCTTTGACCGACCCGGCCGGATTGTTGCCTTCCAGCTTGACCAACAGAGTATTGCGGGTATCGCCGGCCAAGCGCTGCAAGCGCACCAGCGGCGTGTTGCCGACGAATGATTCCAGGCTGGGGTAGTTCATGCAGGTGTCCAGGAGCGTAAGGGTGTTGAAATGGTGGCATTTTACCTTACCCGCCGAGCTGGAACGGTTTAACCGTACCTTCCCTTCGACACGTTCATGGCAAGCTTTGACCTACGCGAGGGCCTACACAACGTTTGACTTGATCTGGTAAGCCCAGTACCTTACTTCCGTCTTGCTTATAAGGTCTGTCGGCGTGTAAAGCCGCTTTGCCTTAGTGATTTGGAAACAACGGATTTTGCTGCCTGAATTCGTTCATTTCTTGATTGTCAACCCGGTCATAAATTTGTTCAACCGGCAGGATTAACTCAACCGATCCAAAAATTACTTGATCACCCAGATAAAAATATTCCGGTTTCCAGTCATTGCTTTTGCGCAGCACCTGCACGGAGACAAAATCCTGTTCTACCAATACATATTCTTTTAAAGACGGCAGGTTGATATACCGTATCAGCTTGGTTGTCGTATCGGTTTTTCGGGTTGATTTTGACAATACCTCGACAATGATTATCGGCGCTAGTGAAAAATAATCATCGCCCGCCATTTTACTACAATCCACCAGCACGTCAGGATAAACGTAGTCTTTTCCCAAACGTACCTTGATGTCCGCCATGAAAGCGGCGCAGGGCGTGCCTGCCAGATGATTGCCGAACTGACGGTAAATATTGCCGGAAATAAAATTGTGGTTATGGCTGGCTCCCGCCATGGCGTAGACCCGGCCATCGATATACTCGCGTTTTCCCTCGGACGCCAGTTCCGTTGCCAAGTATTCGTCTTCGCTCAGAATAATGCTTTCAAGCGGATGGAGTTGAGTCATTGCAGGATTTTCCGATATTTCAACGCATGGGCAACAAAAATGGCGTCTGCATCTCCAACAAAGCAGCGGCCCTGTTGAGCCTGTCGTCGAAGCAGGCAAAAGTGACGGGGGATTGTGTGCGGCGCTGTACAAACAGCGCAGCAGCCAATTGCACGCTATCGTAAGCGCGCAGCGCAAATCCATCGGCGAGTTGCCCTGCTTGTTCGACCAAGGCTTGATTGATGGCGATGCTCATGTCGTAGCAAATTCGGCAACGATGTCTGTACCGGACTGCGCTTGAGCCAGATAATGAGACCAGCGTTTTTTGAATTCACGTACTGCGACTTGCATGATGGTCCTCCAGCTTTGAGGCTACAATTTCTGTTTAAACTTGTTGATTGTAGTAACAAAACCAGGCGGGTGCTGGAAGTTTTACAAGCTCAAAAATCGGGCCAACTTCGTAGGGTACGCATTGCGTACCATGGTTCGAAGACGGAATATCTTTTTCGCAACCACGTTGCGATAACCCCGGCATTTTTTCAATCGCAGCTTATGGTACGCAATGCGTACCTATATCCAGGCCCGGTCGAAAAGTTGTTTTCAACCATATCCTGAATAGTTACCTTCCGTTTAGACCCATGAACCACAGCCAACTGGCGGCAGCCGGCGATATCCTGGTCGTCGACGACACCATCGAGAACCTGAACTTTTTGCTGGAAGTACTGACCAAGGCCGGATACCGGGTGCGTCCGGCCCGTAGCGGCGATTTGGCGCTGCGCTCCGTGCACGCCAAAGCGCCGGCGCTGATACTACTGGACATCCGCATGCCGGGCATGGATGGATTCGAAGTGTGCCGGCGCTTGAAAGCCGACGAAACCACCCGGCATATTCCGGTCATCTTCGCCAGCGCCGTCTCCGATACCGCGGAAAAAGTCAAAGGTTTCGAGCTGGGCGCGGTGGATTACGTGACCAAGCCGCTGAACACCCAGGAAGTCTTGATGCGGGTCGCCAACCACTTGAACCTGGCCTTGGCGCAGCAGCAATTGCAAGAACAAAACACCCGCCTGCGCGAGGCCATCGCCCAGGCCGAAAGCACCAACAGCGCCCTGCTGGCCGCCGAACGGCAACTGGCCGCTTACAGCCGGGACCTCGAAAGACTGGTGGCGGAACGCACCCAGGCGCTGATGGATGCCAACCGCAAGCTGCAAGAGCTGAGCGAACACGATGGACTGACCGGCATCGCCAACCGGCGCAAATTCGACACCGTCTGGCAGGACGAGTGGGAGCGCGCCCTGCGCCAGGATATGTCGCTGGCGGTGATCATGATCGACATCGACCACTTCAAGGCCTTCAATGATTACTACGGGCATCAGTCCGGCGACGTCTGCCTGCAGCGCGTGGCCAAAGCCATCGAGGCCAAAGTGCAACGCAGCAGCGACTTGGTGGCGCGTTACGGCGGCGAGGAGTTTGTCGTCATCCTGCCCTGCATCGCCGAGGAAGACGCCTTGCACGTGGCGGAATCGATACGCGCGGCAGTCGAAGCACTGGGCATCCTGCACGCCCAAAACAGCGCCGCCCCGGTGGTCACCATCAGCCTCGGCGTGGCGTACTGGGTGCCGGGCCGGGAACGCCATTCCGTCAATCTGCTCGCCGAAGCCGACGAACGCCTGTACCAGGCCAAGCGGGCGGGGCGCAACCGGGTGGCTGGCGGTGCATAAGCCTGCGGCGTGCGTAAAGCGCAAACCACGCTAGAATGCTCAGCCGCCGTCCCACTCACCGAGACCACGCCATGCGACCCATGCTATGCCTGCTGTTGCTGCTTTGCCCCTGGGCATTGCGCGCCGAAGTCGAAATCACGCCCGATGAAGTGTATAGCCAAGTGCTGTTGATCGAGCGGGAGACCGAATTGGTCAAGCGCGTTGTCAAACCCACGGCGCAACCGCAGGTCTGGCAGCCGGTGCAAGCGGACCTCAAGCCCCGCCACGTCTGGCAGAAAGCCTACATGGTGCAGATGAAGCTCGTCGCCTTTCGGCGCCGCCAGGGCATGGAAGGACTGAGCCCCGTGGTGGTGGAGCCGCGGCGCGATTACGACCCCAGGCTGACCTGGGTACAGACCCAGCGCATCCTCACCGAAATCCGTTTCCTCCGCAAAATACTGGATATTCCCGGTGATGCGGGCGCCGCGCCCAAAGTGGCAGGGAAAAAACCGGTCGACGTATACAACAAGCTGGGTGAAATCGAAATGCAGTGGGACGAACTGGCCGAGGTCGCCACCGATCCCTCGTTCACGTTTGCCCAGGCGCTACGCTTCGATGAGGACGTCAATGCCTTGCTGCGCGCCTTGAACGTCCTGGACAACGCCATCCCGCCGGCTAAAAGGCCGGAGGCCAAACCGGCGGACAGCCTGGCCGCCGTGTTTGAGGTGTTGGAGCTGGTGCAAAGGCTGCAACGGCTGGCTGGTTTCGAAACCGTCGATTTTTCGCCGTTTCGCCGACCGGGGGAAGTCACGCCCAACCACGTATTCAACCTGCTCGGCCTGACGCTGGCGGAGTTGCAGCAGATCAAGGCCCAGGCCGGCCTCATCCACGCCATTACGCCGCCGGCCACTTATCAGGAAAACAAAACGCCGGCCGACGTCACGCAGTTTCTCGGCTATGTCGCCAACAAGCTGCGGTTGATACAGCATCTGTAATATGGGGAATGGGCTGTCCTACTGATGGCGACTTGCTGGATCATCGCCGGACCAAACGGGGCGGGTAAAACCACCTTTGCGCTGGCATATTTGCCACAGGTGGTCCATTGTCAGCGCTTTATCAATGCGGACCTGATCGCGGCAGGCTTGTCACCGCTGGCGCCAGAGCAGCAATTGCGAGCTGCCAGCCGTTTGTTTTTAGCTGAAATCGAAAATTGCGTTGTTACCCAGCGAGATTTTTCCTTTGAGACTACTTTAGCCGGGCGTGGATATTTGAAACTGATGCATCGCTTGCGAAAAGATGGGTGGCGAGTGGAGTTGATCTATTTGGCGTTGCCCAGCGAAGAAACTTCGTATTTGCGAGTGGCGGAAAGAGTGGCACACGGTGGGCACGACATTCCATCGGTAGATATTGCGCGGCGTTTTCCACGCAGTCTGTACAACCTTTTGCACGTGTTTTCCCCTTTAGCCGATCAAACGCGCTGCTTTATGAATAGTGACCGCTTTCCCGAACTGGTATTTCAGCAATGTAGCAATGAGCGCGTCGTGTTCCATCCCGATTTTTTTGAACTATTGCAACAACAGGCCCAGCCATGAGCATGCAAGACAGCCCACAGCCCAATTTAATTCCCAGCCCGGATACCCAAGCCATGCTGGATTGCTTGCGTCAGGCCGTGGCAAAAACCTTGGAGCGCAAACGGCGCTTGGGACAATACGCCGTTTTGTGGATACATAACAAACCGGTGGCGGTGGGCGATGATGCCCCACAAACTTTACGGGTACCCTAACTATGCAGCTTCACGGGATATGCAGACGTAGCCCTGATGCAGAATAACCCCACCCTCCAGGACAGCACCCGCCACGGCCTCGCCATGCTGGGTGCCTTGCGTTTCCAGCGCCTGGGGTTGCGCACCCGCTTTGCGGTGCTGTTCTACCTGGTGTGCCTGAGTTCGGTGGCGCTGGTGGGCTGGTACGGTTACCAGAATGCCGGCAATGCCTACCGCGACAAAGCCACTCAATTGGCGCAGGGCCATACCGCCCAGGTGGCGATCCACATCGGCGACTTCCTTGAACTGACGAATCAGGATCTGCGGTTCATCGCCGACAACTACGCCTTGCAACGGCTGATGTACTGGACCGACATCGGCGTGCCGGAAAAGCAGGAGGAATATTACGACATCGTCGCCGATACCCTGCGCGGTTTCGCCAACACCTATCCCTACAATTTCAAAATCCGCATCGTCGACAACGCGGGCCGCGAAGTCATCAGGATTCGCCGCGATCCTTGGACCGGCAATACCGCCATCCTCCCGAAAAACCAGCTGGAGGACGTCGGCGACCGGCCTTATTTCACCCAGGCGCTGCCTTTAGCCGCAGGCGATACCGTGGTTGCGGCGCTCGATTTCAACCGGGCGGGCGGCAAAATCGAAACTCCGCTGGTTCCGGTGTTGCGCCAGTCCAGCCCACTGGTGAGCGCCAACAAAGCCCGATACGGCGTGGTGATGACCAGTGTCCGCGCCGATGCTTTCTACCACTTCATCGACGAAGCCAACCGCAACGAGCAGGGCCGCACTTTGTATCTGGTCGACCCGGCGGGGCACTATCTGTTTCATCCCGAGGCGGAAAAAATGTTCGGCCACTTGCTGGGACACGGCGCCAACATCGAACGCGACTACCCCGGCCTGCTCGCCCAAATGCAGGGGCATGACCAAGGCTCACTGACGACGGACGCGCATATCGTGACCTATCAGGCCATCCATCCCGCCCCCGGCGATAGGAAACAGTACTGGCTGCTGGTCGGCATGGTGCCGGAAGCGGTGGCCATGGCCGAGTTGAGCCGCTTCGAATACGCTTTCACCGCGTTGGCGGGGCTGGTGATCCTGCTGGTGCTGGCGGCGACCCGTTATTTTCTGGGCAACCTGATGACGCCGCTGCAGTTCGTTACCCGCCAGTTGCAGCGCCTGGGGCGCGGCGAAATTGAAGTGGAAACCCTGGTGTATCCGGCCCAGGATGAAATCCGCAGCATGGTGGACTCCAGCCACGCGCTGATGCTGGGCATGGAGCGCTTGGCGCAGCAGGCGGACGCGGTGGGCCAGGGCGATTTCACCGGCCAGGCCGCACTGCTGTCCGAACAAGACCGGCTCGGCAACGCCCTCAACAACATGATCCGCCTGCTGCGCACCGCCAAGGCCGACAGCGACAGGCGCAACTGGCTCAAAGACGGGCTGAGCCGACTGACGCAAACGCTGACCGGCGATTTGTCGTCCCAGGCATTGGCTGATTTATCCATCGGCATGCTGGGGCGTTATCTCGATGCCGGGCGCGGCGTGTTCTATCGCTACGATGGCGAGCGGCAAACGCTGGATTTGCTGGGCAGCTATATGTACACGGAACGCAATCACGCCGGCAGCCACTGCAAAACCGGCGACGGCGCCATCGGCCAGGTGGCGCTGGAAAAAAAGCCCATCATCCTCAATACCACGCTGCAGGACTCGCCGCCCGTCGTCACCGGCACCCGTTGCGTGATCCCGCCGTATACCCACACCTGGCCGTTGCTGCGCGACGGTGAACTGCTGGGCGTGCTGGAATTGGCCGGTTTCGAGCACTTCGACGAACTCAAGCAGGAATTTCTCGACGGCGCTTGCGACACCATCGCGGCTTTTCTTTTTGTAGCGGAGCAACGCGAGCGCATCAAAAAACTGCTGGGCATCGCCGAGGCGTCGGAGCGGGAAGCGCGCGAGCAAAGCCGGCGTTTGCAAGAGGCCAATACCCTCATGGAAGAGCAGCAGCAACAGTTGCAGCAGCAGACCGAAGAACTGCAACAAACCAATGCGCAGATGGAAGAGCAGCAGCAGCAATTGCAGCAGCAAACCGAAGAACTGCAACAGACCAATGCGCAGATGGAAGAGCAGCAGCGGCTGCTCGAACAGCGCAACCGCGACCTGGTGCAATCGCAGCGGGAACTGGACGACAAAGCCCGGCAATTGGAGCAATCCGGCCGCTACAAATCGGAATTCCTCGCCAATATGTCGCACGAGCTGCGCACCCCGCTCAATTCGATCATTTTGCTGTCGAAGATGATGGCCGCCAACGAGGACGCGCGGCTGGACGCGGAAGCGGTGAAGCGCGCCGAAATCATTCTCCGCTCCGGCGAGGATTTGCTGCGGCTCATCAACGACGTGCTGGACTTGTCCAAAGTCGAGGCCGGGCGCATGGTGATCAACGCCAGCCCCATCGCCAGCAATGCTTTGCTGGCCGAGTTCCTGGAACTGTTCGAGCCCGCCGCCCGCGAGCGGGGGCTGGAGTTCCGGCAGGAAGACCTGCTGCAAGGCGAATTTACCAGCGATCCGGACAAGCTGGCGCAAATCCTGCGCAATCTGCTGTCCAATGCCTTCAAGTTCACCAGGCAAGGCAGCGTTATCTTGCGCCTGGAGCGCCGCGACCATCCGCGCTGGCCGATCCGCATCAGCGTGCGCGACACCGGCATCGGCATACCCGCGGACAAGCAGCAACTGATTTTCGAGGCGTTCCAGCAGGTGGACGGCTCCACTTCCCGCGAATTCGGCGGTACCGGCCTGGGATTGACCATCAGCCGGCGCTTCGCGCAATTGCTGGGCGGCACCATCGAGCTGAGCAGCACGCCGGGCGAGGGCAGCGAGTTCGCGCTGTTGTTGCCGGAAACACCGCTGCCGACCGCCGTTGCCGCCGTAACCAGCGCGCCGCTGTCCGTTGTGCCCGCCGTGCAGGATGACCGTGCGGTTTTGCACGCCGGCGACCAGGTCATCCTGCTCATCGACGACGACGGCGCATTCGGTCAGGCGGTGATCGAAATCAA
>SCPW01000206.1 GCA_004298605.1 Gallionella sp. | reverse complement strand
TAGAGCTTGTCCCAAAAGGGTGATTTTTCGCACTGCTATAAGCGCGCCGCATGAGCCGCATACGAGGAAGTAAGTGGAAGTCTCTGCCGGACCTGTTTTCCAGGAGTTTTCGTGAAAATCCGCCCCTTCGGTACACACTGCTTCCATCGAGGCATCATCGAGGAAATCAATTTTGCCGAACCTCAGGCCGCTTTGCGTTGGGCCTCCTCGGCGGCTCGGCGCTGCAGGCGCACCAGCACCCACAAATTGTGCACCAGAACTGTCCAAGTCACCGTCAGCTCCCGATGGGCAAAACCTTTGCTCCGCATGCTCCCGGCGCCAAATGCATTTTTCACAATCGCGATGCGGCCTTCGGTCTGGGACCGGCGTCGTTGCAGCCGTTTGAATTTCCAGGAACCGTTTCGCCGGCGAAGCTCTTTCGGATTTCGTGGGCACACCCCGTTGTAGATTTTCTCGTCGGCCATTCCAAGTTGATTGGTCTGGCTGTCGAAGCCGCGGTCAGCTGCCAGTGCCTTGATCTTGCGTCCATAGGCTCGTTCCATCCGGCCCACGGTGCGGGGCAGCAAGGCTGAGTCGGCCGGGGCGCTCTGCCGGAACAGTTCCCAGTCCAGGATCAGCCCCTGAGGGTTCTCGGCCATCAACAAAGTGTTGCCGAACTCTACTTCAGCGCCCGCCTTGCGGCGCACAATGACATGCACATCCGGTTCGTAGAGACTCAAAATTTTCTCTGCATTGGCGACGGGCTCTCCCTGCAGAATGCGCTGGCGCGCTTGTTGGCGCGCCTTGGGCAACTGCTCCAGCACTTGGTCCATGCGCCGGAGCATTTGTTCGGCTTGCGGGCGAGTCCAATCGGTTTGTTCCCAACATTGGTCGAGCAACTCGCGGTAGCGCTTGGCGTGTTGTCGCACTGTGCCTACAAGTCGATCCATTTGACGCAGCGTTTTCTTACGCTGGCGCTGACTGTCAGCCTTGTTCCAAGCGTGAGTCATCTTAATGCAGAGGGTATTGATGCGAGTGAGGAAACTCTCGGGCTGCTCCATCCGGTGCTTGAGACCCTGTTCGCGGATGAGTTGCACCGCCTTCATCAAGGTGCGGGTGGCATCGCGGAGCAGAACCCAATCGACCGGGTAATGGATGTGGGCCGCCAGGCAGGTCGTGTCCAGGAAAGCGCTTTCCAGATTCACCGGTTCGACCAGATGAACCTTCTCCGGAGTTGTGGCGCCCAGCGTCAGGAGTTGATGAATGACCTGCCGGACCTCGCTTTCTGTCCACCACTTATCATAACGCTCGAGCGTGCTTTTGCTTGGGATTTTCATCCGGTCGACTTGGCTGATGCCACAGAAGTATTGAAGCAGAGGGCTGTCGGCCAACCGTGTCGCGAATGCGCGGTAATCGTGCTGGAGCAAGAGCCGGGCGATGTTGCAGCGCAGGGCGCAGCGACTGTGGGCTTGGCGGGTTTGCTGGGCTCTGGCTCTGACTTTTTTGCGCCGGCCCATCCAGCGTTCCAGATCGCTTTCAAGCAATTGGGTTTCCAAACCGCTGCTGATGAGCAACTGATCGATGCGCACGAGTTGGTCACGGAAATCCCGGTAATCGACATTGCCCTCGATGGTGGGTAGGACTTGCGGGAGCTGCGGCTGGAAGGGAATAATGGTGGCGCGCTGCATGGAGCTAGTTTATACTCTAGCTTATGCAATGAAAGCAAAATCGAACAAACCGAGCAAAAAAGTGCCTACAACCTATCCCTTGAAAATCCAGGCGATTCGTTCGCGAGGACAGCAACCCCGGCTCTACGTAAGTTTTCCTTTGGCCTTGGCGGCGGCCATTGGCCTGAATCCTGGCGATGAAGTGCAATGGGAATTACTGGATCGAGGAGAATTGCATTTGGTCCGACTCTCATCCGCGCCGCCGCTGGCCAAGCGCCGCGCTAGGGAAAATTGAGCGGCTCTCGCTGCTATAAATACGAGTTTTGCCTCCTAGCGCCGAAATGCCGTCGGTTAGGCGCTTTCCCACGCCACAAAAACCGGCCATTTACGCGGTATTTCGCCCATTGGGACAGACTCTATATACACCGTTCCATCCGGCCCGATGGCCGGCGACGATTCGGTTCCCCATCCCGCCGATGTAATGAATTGCCAAC
>SCPW01000205.1 GCA_004298605.1 Gallionella sp. | reverse complement strand
CATTTGGCTGATAATTCCGGGCTTGCGGTGACATGCTTGACCGGCAAATCGTATTTTGTGGCGAATTCGAAATCGCGCTCGTCGTGCGCGGGAACCGCCATTACCGCGCCTTCGCCGTAGCTCATCAGCACGTAATTGGCGATCCATATCGGCAGCTTCTCGCCGGTGACCGGATGCCTGGCGAACATGCCGGTATCGATGCCCTTTTTTTCCATGGTCGCCATATCGGCCTCGGCTGTGCCGCCGCGATTGCACTCGGCGATAAAGTTGGAAAGTTCGGGTTTTTCGGATACCTCCGCCGCGCGCTTCGCCAGCGGATGCTCCGCCGCCACCGCCAAATAAGTCGCGCCCAGCAGCGTGTCGGGGCGCGTGGTATAGACTTTGAGCATGCCGCCCGTGCCCACAGTCTCCATGTCGTAGGGAAAAAATATTTCGCAGCCGTGGCTCTTGCCGATCCAGTTGGCCTGCATGGTCTTGACCTGTTCCGGCCAGCCGGGCAGCGTGTCCAGACCTTGCAGCAACTCCTCGGCATATTCGGTGATGCGGAAAAAATACATCGGGATATCGCGTTTTTCCACCGGCGCGCCGGAACGCCAGCCGCATCCGTCGATGACCTGCTCGTTGGCCAGCACGGTCTGGTCCACCGGATCCCAGTTCACCGAGGCGGTTTTCTTGTAGATGATGCCTTTCTTGTACAGGCGGGTGAACAGCCATTGCTCCCAGCGGTAATACTCCGGCTTGCAGGTGGTCACTTCGCGTGACCAGTCGATCCCGAAACCGAGGCTCTTCAATTGCTGCTTCATGTGCTCGATGTTGGAATAGGTCCACGCGGCGGGCGGCACATTGTTGGCCAGCGCCGCATTCTCGGCGGGCAGGCCGAACGCATCCCAGCCCATCGGCTGCATCACGTTGTAACCCTTCATGCGGTGGTAGCGCGACAGCACATCGCCGATGGTGTAGTTGCGCACATGGCCCATATGCAGCTTGCCGGACGGGTAAGGAAACATCGACAGACAGTAATACTTGGGCTTGCCGGATTGCGGTTTGTCAGATGGTTCGGCGGCGCGGAATGCCTGGCGGTTTTCCCAGTGTTGTTGCGCTTGCTGCTCGATGGATGCCGGATGGTAATTGGGTTGCATGATTTTATCGGTTTAAGGCCTGTATTTTTGAATCCGGCATTATAGCGATATCGCCTTTTCCGTGCTCGAGGGCATTTCTGTTTAAAGGAGCCGCTCAAAATCCAAACCTCGTCTCAATATGGCATTGCTCAATAAATGCTGTCGCGCGCCTTGTCTTGCTCGGAATGTTGGATTTTTGAGACAGTATTCGGGCGAACTTCGAATCCAATTTACAGAGACACCCTAAAGTTTTCCAATTCTTTCCCGATAACTGGACTAACGGCGGTTGATGAGCCTGATGGAGCTACCAGCCTGAATGATGCATAAAAAGGGCTGCTGACCACAACAGGAAAACCAATGTAACCGGCAATCGAGCCGAAAACGAATTTCAGTTATTTTTTAAGGAGAACTAAAATGCCCCAGATCATCAATACCAACATCGAATCGCTGAATGCGCA
>SCPW01000204.1 GCA_004298605.1 Gallionella sp. | reverse complement strand
GTCGAGGCAGGCCAGCTCGGTGTGCTGGTCTCGCACAAATTGCCGCTGGAAAACGCAGCCGAGGCACACCGCCTGATCGAGCAAGGCGGCGTAACCGGCAAGATTATTCTGGCGATGTGACCCGGCGGCTGAACCCACCGGCCATTCCCGCTTTATTTCAAAGGCCCAATAACCCGGCAGGGGCGCGAACACCATCCGCGCCCGCTTGCCTCTTAACCTTAGAACCCGCCTGTTGCAAAAAAACCACACATACCCAGCAAACCTTTGACATACCGCTACGCACCTGACTAGAGTCCGTCCCCGGTGGCCAAAAAAGCTCAAGGCTACGAGTTGATTGGAATATTAATCTCAATAATCAGGAGGAAATTCAATGAAGAAAATCGCTCTCTCCCTGGCAGGCGTGCTAGCAGCGGCCACATTTGCCCCAGAAGCCTCTGCTATTCCCGCGTTTGCGCGCCAGACCGGCATGGCCTGTTTCGCATGCCACGCACAACACTTTCCGGTACTGAATGGTTTCGGTCGCGCCTTCAAGGCTGCCGGCTATACCATGATAGGCGCGCAAGGCAAGGTGGAAGGCGATCACTTGTCTATTCCTGACACGCTGAATGCAAGCTTTCTGCTCAAAATTCGCTATCAGAAAGATAACACTACCGGCGCTGCTGGCGGCGGCACGACTGCTGCTACGAACTTGGGTAATGGTCGATGGGAGTTCGGCGATGAAACCAGCCTGTTCTTCGGCGGGCGCGTGGCGGAAAACATCGGATTCCTGTTCGAAGGCAATGTCTTGGGCTCGGGCCCGAATGCCGCCAACGGCAACGGTTTGCTGGCCAGCTTCAAAATCCCGTTCGCATTCGACATGGGCACCGCCAAGCTGAGCGTCATTCCGTTCGCCACCGATGCGGCCAGCGTGCAATTCGGCTATGAGCTGTCCAGCGGCGGCGTATTGCGCTCCAACCGTTGGGCGGAACAACGCAATTCCATTTCCGCTGTCCAGTACAACGCCGACCGTGGCGCTGACGCTGGTGCGGCAACCGGTATCGCTTTCGTAGCGCAAAACGACTTCGGCTTCATCAACCTGAGCAAGTGGTCGCCATCGTTCATGCCAGGCGGTAATGGCCAGGCCATATCATCCACAAAACTCAGCAACAACTACGTTCGTGTTGCAGCCACACCAACAGTGGCCAACTGGGCAATGCTGTTTGGTGCAGGATCAATGAGTGGTTCGTCATATTCCAACGTGGCGCTAGCCGAAGTTGAATCCAGACAAACCTTCTTCGACTTCCAGGCGCAAGGGGAAGTGGGCGGCAAGGAACTGGGGGTATATGCTCAGCACGCTAAAGCCCCTGCTGGCCAAGGCAAAGCTAATGCGTACAACACAGCCGCAAATATTTGTGCGGTAGGTGCTGTATGTAACCCGGACCGCAAAGCGACCACCATCGGCGCCGATTACAGCGTGGTTCCGCACGTGTTGAGCATCGGCGCTTCATACCGTAACGCGAAAAATGGTGGTTTGGCTACTGTTAACGGTGACAATGCAGTCACCCTGACTGCGGTGTATGACCTGTACCAAAATGTTGCGCTGCACATGAACCACAGCCAGTACAGCGGCTCTTCCCGCAATGCGGCTGGCGCACAAAAGCGTTTGACCACCTTCATGCTGGAAGCCGCATGGTAAGCCTGCGCAGAATGGTTAGCGGCCTCATGGTTCGCCCTTCGGCACCTCAGGAGGCTCACCACCGGCGGACGTAATCCATCAAACAACGGCTGCACAACACCAACAGGGGAGACTTCGGTCTCCCCTGTCTTTTTGCGCCATCACCCCGACATTCTCTGCCCGGTCATCGCCCGTAGGGGCGCGGTGAATCGCGCCCCTACGAATTGCGGTAAACCGCGCCCAATATGCACGAATGTGTTGCGCCGGTGACCAACGGCAGGTTGGCTGGTTTGCCGTGCAAGGTTTGCTGTGCCAGCCAAGCGAAGGCGATAGCTTCAAGATAGTCGCTATCCACGCCGAGGTCATTGGTCGTCAGCACGCTGCAATCAGGAAGCGCGGAAGCGAGCCGGTCGCGCAAAGTCTGGTTATGCGCGCCGCCGCCGCACAGATAAATTTCTTTTGCGCCAGCGCAGTGTTGCCGGATAGCTTGCGCGATGGTTTGGCAAGTCAGTTCCAGCAGGGTAGCCTGCACATCTTCTGCCAGCTCGCCGCCTTGCAATTTGCCATGTAGCCACGCCATGTTGAACAGGTCGCGCCCGGTGCTTTTGGGTGGCGCAAGGGTGAAGAACGGCTCGTTGAGCATCTGTTCCAACAACGCGGGCAGCACTTTGCCGGATGCCGCCCACGCGCCGTTGCCGTCGTAGGGTTTGCCGATGTGTTGCGCGCACCATGCGTCCATCAACAGGTTGCCCGGGCCGCAGTCAAAACCTGTTGTAGCGGCATCTGGCGACAAGTCAGTCAAATTGCTGATGCCGCCGATATTGACGATGACGCGATGGGCGTCGGGATGGCGCAGCACTTGATCGTGAAAAGCGGGAACCAGCGGCGCGCCCTGCCCTCCGGCGGCAATGTCGCGGCTGCGGAAATCGCTGACGACCGTGATACCGGCCAATTCGGCGAGCAGTGCGGCGTTGCCGATTTGCAGGGTGTAGCCGTGTTCGGGGCAGTGGCGGATGGTCTGGCCGTGGCAGCCGATGGCGCTTACCCGATCCGCAGAAACGCGGGCTTGCGCCAGTAGCGGGGGGATGCTCCGGGCATACAGGCGCGCCAGTTGATTGCCGGCCAGTTGCGCCTGATGCAGTTCGTTATGATCGGGTTGATGCAACGCCAGCAAGGTTTCTTTCAGCGCGCCGTCAAAAGGCAGGTAATGGCTGGCGAGCAGCTTGGGTTGTGCCTGGCTTAAATCGGCGAGGACGGCATCGATGCCGTCCAGGCTGGTTCCCGACATCAACCCGATATATAGCTCAGGCTGCCGCACCGGACAATTAGTCGAGCTTGGCGAGATTGGTGTTGCGCAACAGGTTCAAGCGAGCCACAAAGTTGTCGGCAAGCGATTGGAACGCAACTTTATCGGCGGCGCCAACCGGTTGTGCATTGGGCAGTGCGACACGTAGCGGGTCGCGTTGTTGCCCGTCGATTTTGAACTCATAGTGCAGGTGCGGCCCGGTGGCCAAACCGGTCATACCGACATAGCCGATCACGTCGCCCTGCGCCACGCGCTGCCCTTGATGCAGGCCCTTGGCGTAACGCGACAGATGCCCATAAACGGTGCTGAAACGGCCTTGGTGATTGACCATGACGACGTTGCCGTAGCCATTTTGCTTGCCGATCGAAGACACGACGCCGTCGGATGTCACTTTGACTTTGGTGCCGGTCGGAGCGGCAAAGTCCACACCTTTATGGGCGCGCCATGTGTTCAACACCGGGTGAAAACGCGAGTTGGTGAAGCCGGAACTCACGCGCGAAAATTCGATTGGCGAACGCAGGAATGCTTTGCGCACGCTCTTGCCTTCCGGTGTGTAATAGTCACCATGCTGCGCATTGGCCTGGAAATATACCGCGCGGTAAGCCTGGCCACGATTGATGAATTCGGCTGCCTGAATGCGACCGGCTTGCACCAATGCTCCGTTGCTATAAGTCATTTCATACACCACGGTAAATTTGTCGCCTTTGCGCAAATCATGGTGGAAGTCGATGTCGCCGCTAAAAATCTCGGTCAGTTGATTGGCTGCGGTTTCCGGCATCCCGGCTGCGTCGGTTGCCGCATACAGGCTGGTTTTGATTTCGCCGGTGCGCACGAACAGGCGTTTTTCGAGTTGTGCGGGCTGGATGCGTGTATTGAAACCATCACCTTGTTTTGAAATCACTATTTGCGCGCCGTTTCCGCCAAGATAGCGCAGTGCGATGAGCCCGCCAGCAGCATTAGTCTCGGCTTGCACTTCCTTGCCGGCCGCCAGTTTGCGGAAAGATTCGGCTTCGGCGGCACCGCGCAGATAAGTGCTGGCCGCGGCATCTTCGACGTTCAGGCGGCGCAAGAGTTCGGCGACAGTATCGCCGCGCTGCACGCGCTCGTTGCGCCAGAAGCTGCCGACGGTTGGTGCCGGGGGGGCGGATGTGATTATCTCGGGCAAGGCGATTTCTTCGATGGCAATCTGGGCCGAGGTCAATCCGAGGCCGCTTTGCGGCACCAGGCCGAAGGCGGTGACCACACCCAGCAGCGGCAGGGTAGACAGAGCGACAAACCAGCGCAGCCTGGCTTTGGCATCCGGTGTTTTATGTTTTTGGCCGAGCCGGTTTTGGGGTAACATTCGCGCCTCTTGGGGTTGCCGGGAACATGTTGCGTTTTCGATTGGGAGAGTACTTTATCAGAAAGCGGCTGCCCTTCAAAATCGAACCGATGCGCGACTGGCAAAAAAGTAAATAAAAAAACGGGGGCGAGTGGCATTTTACCTTCCCCGTACTTGAATCAGATGATGAATACGACCGAAATGACATACCCTGAAACGACACACCCCGACGCGCTGGCGCAAATTAAGCGGGGCGCCCATGAGTTGCTGCTTGAAGATGAACTGAAACACAAGCTCGCGCTGGGCCGCCCGCTGCGCGTCAAGGCGGGATTTGACCCGACCGCGCCGGATTTGCACCTCGGGCATACCGTGCTGCTCAACAAAATGCGCCAACTGCAAGACCTCGGCCACCACGCGCTGTTTTTGATCGGCGACTTCACCGGCATGATCGGCGACCCCAGCGGGAAAAATACGACGCGCCCACCGCTGTCGCGCGAACAGGTGTTGGCGAATGCCGAGTCGTACAGCGCGCAAGTATTCAAAGTGCTCGACCGGGGGAAAACCGAGATCGTGTTCAACTCGGCCTGGATGGATAAATTCAACGCGGTGGATCTGATTAAATTGGCGGCCACCCACACCGTTGCGCAGATGCTGGAACGCGACGATTTTTCCAAACGTTATAAGAACAACCAGCCGATTGCCATCCATGAATTCATCTACCCGCTGGTGCAGGGCTATGACTCGGTGGCGCTCAAGGCGGACATTGAACTGGGTGGCACGGATCAGAAATTCAACCTTCTGATGGGTCGAGAGTTACAGAAACACTACGGGCAACCGGCACAGTGCGTGCTCACCATGCCACTGCTGGAGGGTCTGGACGGCATCAACAAAATGTCCAAATCGCTGGGCAACTATGTCGGCATCACCGATACGCCGCAGGATATGTTCGGCAAGCTGATGTCGGTTTCCGATACGCTGATGTGGCGGTATCTGGAATTGCTGTCGTTCCGCAGCATCGGCGAAATCGCTGGCTGGCGCGCGGAAGTGGACGCGGGCCGCAATCCGCGCGACATCAAAGTATTGCTGGCGCAGGAAATCGTGGCGCGCTTTCATTCGCGGCAGGCCGCCGAAGCGGCTTTGGCGGAATTCGAAGCGCGTTTCCGCCAGGGCGTATTGCCCGATGACATGCCCGAGATCAATGTGTCTGCGCCGGGCAATGCGATTGCCGTGCCGCAACTGCTCAAGCAGGCCGGGCTGGTGGAGAGCACCTCCGAAGCGATACGCATGATTCAGCAAGGCGCGGTCAAACTGGACGGCGAGCGCGTCAATGATAAATCCGCTGTGGTCGAGGCCGGCAAGGTGGTCGTAGCGCAGGTCGGCAAGCGTAAATTCGCACGAATAACGGTTAATTAAATTCCGGTTGTGGCGGACGAGTGGTTTTGCTAGAATCGCGCCCTCAATTTTTTGGTAAAAGGTAGTTTGTTCATGACAACTGTACGTGTTAAAGAGAATGAGCCGTTTGAAGTTGCGATGCGCCGTTTCAAGCGTTCCGTGGAAAAGACTGGTCTGCTGACCGATTTGCGCGCCCGCGAATTTTATGAAAAGCCCACCGCAGAACGTAAGCGCAAGCTGGCGGCAGCCGTGAAGCGCCATTACAAGCATCTGCGCAACCAAACTCTTCCCCCCAAGCTTTATTGATCCTGGCTTACTGACCTGCCGCATCCACACCGGGCGCAGCGGTTGTTTCCAATATGAGCCTCAAGCAGCAAATCACTGAAGACATGAAAACCGCGATGCGCGCCAAGGATACAGCGCGCCTCGGGGCGATTCGCCTATTGCTCGCCGCCATCAAGCAGCGCGAGGTCGACGAGCGCATCGAGTTGTCTGATACGGATGTGGTTGCCATCATCGAAAAAATGAACAAGCAGCGGCGCGATTCCATCAGCCAATACGAAGCGGCAGGCCGCCAGGATTTGGCGGATGTTGAAAAATTTGAAATGAGCGTGCTGGCAACCTACATGCCGCAACAACTCAGCGAAGCCGAAATCAACGCAGCCGTTGTCGAAGCGGTAGCCGCGACCGGCGCCGCTGGCCCGCAAGACATGGGCAAAGTGATGGGCATGCTCAAATCCAGGCTGGCCGGACGTGCCGATATGGGCAAAGTTTCCGCATTGATTAAAGCGCAACTCTCCAAGTAATACCCAGTTAACCATTCCCCGGTTTATTGCCGGGTGCGATGAAGAGGCGGTGTTGGCTTGATTCCAAAAAGCTTCATTCAAGACCTGCTCAATCGTCTCGACATTGTGGACGTGGTGGAGCGGTATGTACCGCTCAAAAAAGCCGGTGCAAATTTCGTCGCCTGCTGCCCGTTCCACAACGAAAAATCCCCTTCATTCACCGTCAGCCAGACCAAGCAGTTTTATCATTGCTTCGGTTGCGGCGCGCACGGCACGGCAATCGGTTTTGTCATGGAACATGCCGGGCTCGGCTATGTCGAAGCGATCGAAGAGCTGGCGCGCGGCATTGGCCTGAAAGTGCCTCACGAGCGCCCTGCCGCAAGCGAAGCCCATCAGAAAACCGGGCAAAAAATTGCGCCGGATCTGTATGAGGTGATGCAAACCGCCACGCGCTATTACCGCGAGCAACTCAAACTGTCCCAGCGCGCGATTGATTATCTCAAGCAGCGCGGGCTGAGCGGAGAAATCGCCGCAAAATTCGGCATTGGCTACTCGCCGGATGGCTGGCAAAATCTCGCCGCCGCGTTCCCCGATTATCAGGATGCGGCGCTGGCCGAAACCGGATTGGTGATCAGCGTTGAAGAAGGCAAACGCTATGACCGCTTCCGCGACCGCATCATGTTCCCCATCATCAATGTGCGCGGGCAGGTTATCGGTTTTGGCGGGCGCGTGCTGGATAAGGGCGAGCCCAAATATCTCAACTCGCCGGAAACGCCGCTGTTTGAAAAAGGCCGCGAACTATACGGGTTGTTCCAAGCGCAAAAAGCCATCCGCGCCGGGCGGCAAGTGCTGGTGGTGGAAGGTTACATGGATGTGGTGGCGCTGGCGCAACACGGCGTGGAATATGCCGTTGCGACATTAGGCACGGCGACTACGCCGTATCACGTGCAAAAATTATTGCGCCTCGCTGAGCACATCGTATTCTGTTTTGACGGCGACAAGGCG
>SCPW01000203.1 GCA_004298605.1 Gallionella sp. | reverse complement strand
GGCTGGAACAGGATGACCTGCGTGTTGTATCCGGCCACGCGCTCCACCCCCGCTCCCGTGACCTGATAGTTCGCGCTCAGCGCGGACAACTGTTCGGGCAACAGAGACGGGAACCTGCTGTGCCCTTGCTGGCTGTCCACCTGCACCATCCTGTGGTGGACGTAGCACCAGACTTGCCCATGATGGCGGATGATTTCGCGCTTCGGCCCATCCAGGCTTTCCAGCTTCTCATATTCGCCGTCCGGCTCGGCAACGTGGGTGATGCGTGAAGTTTCGACACGGTTGCCGTACTGGTAAACGAACACCCCGCTGTAATTGGTCTGATGGGCCGCAAAAGCCACGACTTTGAGCCAGTCGAGGCTGACCTGCCGCTCTCCCGCATGGGCATTGGAAGCAACCGGCAACAGCCCGCCCAGCAGTATTCCACACAGCGCAACGTGCAGCCTCATCGTGGTTTTTCCCCCATGTTGTTTTCCATCCGGGTTATTTTCCATCCGTTCCGTAGGCAACAGTGCGGATATACGATGCGCCGCCATTCATGTCCGTGCTGGGAGAAAATTCCTGGTGTGCCATCAGATAATCATTTGACCTGTCTTGCATCTGCACGCTGGCCGAGCGCAAGGCCGTTTGCCGCATGGCCACCTGCGGCGCCGCCTCGGGGCTGACCTGCAGCGACATCCAGGCCACCACGCCGACTGCCGCCAGCGAGGCCGCCGCCGACAGCGCGTAGGCGCGCATTTTCTGTCTGGTTGCGCCGATACGCGGTGCCAGCACGGTAGGCTCGTCCCGCATACGCTCGCGCACCCCCGCGCCCAGATCGCGGTGTATGTGCTCGGGCTGGCGCAACACGTCCCCGATCAAATGGTAAACCGCCCAATCATCGTGTGCGCCGGGCTCCCGTTTGATCCGGTCGAGCAAGCCTTCCGCTTCATCCTCAAACAGTTCGCCATCCATCAATGCGGAAATTTCCTGTTTCATGTCTACCACCTGTTACCTTTGCTGGTTTCTAACAGCGGGCGCAGATTTTCCGCCACCGCTTCGCGTGCCCTGAAAATCCTTGACCGCACCGTGCCGATCGGGCAATTCATCACACTGGCGATTTCCTCGTAACTCAACCCCTCGATTTCACGCAGCGTCAGCGCGCTGCGCAAATCTTCCGGCAATTGTTGCAGCGACCTCTGGACTACATCGACAACCTGTTTGCTCATGAGTTCATTTTCCGGCGTATTCACTTCGCGCAGCAGGCCGGCATCTTCGAACGACTCGGCTTCATCCGCGTCGAAAGGCGTGCTGGTCGGCGCGCGCCGTTTGTTCGCCAGCAGATAATTTTTCGCCGTGTTGATGCCGATGCGGTAAAGCCAGGTGTAAAACGCGCTCTCGCCGCGAAAACCGGGCAGCGCGCGGTATGCCTTGATAAAAGCATCCTGCGTCACATCCTCGGCCTCCGCCGGATCCCGCACAAAACGGGAAATAAGCCGCCCGAGCTTGCGCTGGTATTTGGACACCAGCAAATCGAAGGCGTGCTTATCGCCGCGCTGGACGCGCTCCACCAACTGCTGATCGACTTCCCGGTCTGTCATCCCTGGTTGTTCCAATTATTATCGTGACTGCATGATGCCCAAGAGGCGCAAGTATAACTAGGAAGTGGGAAGTAGTGAGTGTGAAGTGGGAAACCCCAGCCCTTCGCTACCCCTACTCCCCACTCACCCAACCCTCGCTACGCTCTCCCTGCTATAGTTCCGGCCTGAGCAAATACACCGGGAATCCAATTGCTGCAATTTGACACACTGATTATCGGCAGCGGCCTGGCCGGACTGACGCTGGCGATCAAGCTGGCCGAACACCAGAAGGTGGGGCTGATCACCAAAAGATCCTTGCTGGACGGCGCGAGCGGCTGGGCGCAGGGCGGCATCGCGGCCGTGCTGTCCGAAGACGATTCGCTGGATGCGCACATCCAGGACACCCTCACCGCCGGCGCCGGCCTGTGCGATGAGGCCACCACCCGCTATGTTGTCGAACACGGCAAGGCCGCCATTGATTGGCTGATAAACCAGGGTGTGCCGTTCACCAAAGACAGCTCAAACGATATGGGCTACCACCTCACCCGCGAAGGCGGGCACAGCCGCCGGCGCATCATCCATGCGGCCGACGCAACCGGCCATGCTGTACAGGAAACCCTCGCCGCGCGCGTGCTGCGCCACCCGAACATCACCGTGCTGGAAAATTACCTGTCGGTCGACCTGATTACCGGCAGGAAACTCGGGGTGCAGGACAACCGCTGTTATGGCGTATACGCCCTGAATTGCCTGAGCGATGAAGTCATCACCATCGCGGCTCAGGACACCATTCTCGCGACCGGCGGCACCGGAAAGGTCTATCTCTACACCACCAACCCGGACACGGCGACCGGCGATGGCATCGCGATGGCCTGGCGCGCCGGTTGCCGCGTGGCCAATATGGAGTTCATCCAGTTCCATCCCACCTGTTTGTACCACCCCCACGCGAAGTCTTTTTTAATCAGCGAGGCGGTGCGCGGCGAGGGCGGCGTCCTCAAGCTGCCGGATGGCACACGTTTCATGCCCTGGCACGATGAGCGCGCCGAGCTCGCCCCGCGCGATGTGGTGGCCAGGGCAATCGACTTCGAGATGAAAAAGCGCGGGCTGGATTGCGTCTATCTGGATATTTCTCATCAGTCGGTCGAGTTTCTCCAAGAGCATTTCCCGAACATTTATGCGCGTTGCCTCAGCCTGGGCATCAACATCAGCCGGGAGCCGATTCCGGTGGTTCCTGCGGCGCACTACACCTGCGGCGGGGTCGTCGCCGACCTGCATGCGCGCACCGACGTGGGTAACCTGTATGCGGTGGGCGAAACCGCCTACAGCGGGTTACACGGAGCCAACCGGCTGGCCAGCAACTCCCTGCTGGAATGCCTGGTGTTCGCGGATGCCGCAGTCCGCGATATTCTGGGCAAGCCGCACCGGGCGTCGCCCATCCTGCCCGCCTGGGACGAAAGCCGCGTGACGGACGCCGACGAGCAAATCATCATCTCGCACAACTGGGCGGAATTGCGTCACTTCATGTGGGATTACGTGGGCATCGTGCGCACCAACAAGCGCCTGCAACGCGCGCAACACCGCATCCAGTTGCTGCAAGATGAAATTCACGAGTATTACAGCAACTTCCATGTCAGCCCGGATTTGCTGGAACTGCGCAACCTGGTGCTGAACGCCGGGCTGATCGTGCAAAGCGCCTTGCTGCGCCACGAAAGCCGCGGCCTGCATTACAGCAAAGACTATCCGGAAATGCTGCCGAACCCGCAACCGACCATTCTCTCCCCGCCCCCACCTCAACCTTATCCATGAACCTCACGCCGGAGGGTGCATTGATGAAGGGCATATGGCAATACGCCCTTCTTTCTTTGGTTCCGGCTCGCCCGGCTCAGGCAAACTTCAGGCGAACGCAAAATTCGCGGAACGCGTCCGCCCCCATCGCATCCGGAAAGATGACGCGGGAAACCGGCAGGCGGCGGCCTTCCAACCTGAGGCGCAATACGACGAGGTGCGGGCTGACAACAGCTTTGCCTGCGACTTGGCCGACAAAGTTTGAACCACCCCGGGTAACAACCGACACATTGCCTTGATCGAGCGAAATTTCGCGCCACGAATCCGGCAAAATGAGGAATACGTCGCGCGCCAGGTAGTAAAACAGGCTCAGCAAAACCAACAGGAATATCG
>SCPW01000202.1 GCA_004298605.1 Gallionella sp. | reverse complement strand
GTCGACGAAGCCCGCTTCGCTGCCGGCGATATGGAGCGCCAGCGTGATGGCCGCATCGTTGCCGGATTGCACGATCAGCCCGCGCAGCAGTTCGCCCACGGTCACGCTTTGCCCGGCCTTGAGCAGCATGCGCGACTCGCCGCTGATGTTGTGTACTGCGGCAACGGGAACGGTCAGGTTTTGCTCCGGCAATAGCGTGCCGTGTTTGAGCGCGTCAAAAACCAGGTAAGCGGTCATCAGCTTGGTCAGCGAAGCGGGCTCCATGCGCGCATCGGCATTCTGGTTCACCAGAACCTGATTGCTGGTGTAGTCGTACAACAGGTAGGACTTGGCTGCCAAGGAAGGTGCTGTGGGCATTTGCGGCGGCAGGGCGAAAGCCGTGGCAGACAACAGCAGGCTGGCGAGCAAGAGGATGATATTCATGGCTGGATGGCGTTTTCGGGCGGCAATTATAGTCCTAGCTCCATGGTTAGGCGATAGCCAGCCGCGCAATACGGCTAGGCCGAAATATATAGGCATTTCGGCATATTGTTCTTTCATCTCCAGATCGATATAAAGTGCGCCTCATGATGATTAGGGAGCATTGCAATGGAAATGTTAGCCGGCGTAAAAGATTTTTTGGGAGTCCATCCTGCTCGGAAGCGCGAGTTGCGCAGCAGGCTCAATCTCGTCGCGGCGGCCGAGGCGCATATATTGTGGAAAACGCGCCTGGGGCATCATGTGCAGGGAAACATTCGCGAATCTCTGGACTCTGCCCCGCTCGGGCAAGATGGCATTTGCCAGTTGGGGAGCTGGATCAATGGCTCGGTATTGGAGCCGTTTTGCGGACCGGAGGTGCACCAGCAATTAAGCGACGCGCACCGGCAATTTCACCAGTTTGGCGCGCTCATCATTGAAACGTTGAAGGCAGGCGACCGCGGTGGCGCGGCAGAAATATTCAGGAACGAATACAACCAGTCGTTGCGCCAAATCATCCAGGCACTGACCGTGATCAACAAACGGCTCCAGGAAAACTGACAGCCCATTCTAGTGGTTTTACTCAGCAGTCAGAAATTAAAGCTACAAAAAATTGTTGTTCATGTGTAGGAGCCCGATTTATCGGGCGATAGCCAATCTTAAAATCGCCCGATAAATCGGGCTCCTACAACGACGCTTTGGCTTAAGCAATGATTTCGACTATTGGTGCATGTGTCTCCTAACTGACTGCTGCATATATTCCGCGTTTAGGCTGACCGTCTGGCCGGCGAACTGGTATTGCAAAGCATAATCATCCTGAAAACCGCAGTTGACCGTTTGCGTTTTCCGGGATTATTCCGAACGCGAAGGCGGCTTGGCAAGTTTGCGTTGCAACGTGCGGCGGTGCATGTTGAGCGCGCGCGCGGTGGCCGAAATATTGTCGTCATGCTCGTGCAGCACGCGCTGGATGTGTTCCCACTCCAGGTTTTCGATTTGCGTCGGCTGCGCCTTGATCGGCGCGCTGCTGTCGGCGGCGTGCCCGAAGGCCGCCACGATTTCATCGGTATTCGCGGGCTTGGCAAGATATTGGGTTGCGCCAAGCTTGATCGCCTCGACGGCGGTGGCAATGCTGGCATAGCCGGTCAGCACCACGATGCGCGTATTCGGGTCAAGC
>SCPW01000201.1 GCA_004298605.1 Gallionella sp. | reverse complement strand
CGACCAGCGCCACGGCTGCGATAGCCGCATATGCGCGCCAGTGTTTGGCCGGGGGGCGGGATGTGTCCGGGTTTTTCATCGTTCCCGCCTGGTTCGAATGTCCGGATTTGATGCGGGCGCCCGCCCGAGCAGGCGATCTACGCGCTGCAAGCTGCTGTCCCAACTGTAGGCCTCTTCCACGCGCAGGCGCGCGGCCTGCCCCAAGGATTTGTCCGGCTGCGACAGTTGCGCCGCAATGCGCGAGATGAATGCCGCCGCGTCAGCCGCGAGGATCACTTCGCTGCCGGTTTCGGCATCGATGCCTTCGAGGGCCTGCGGCGAGACGATGACCGGCTTGGCCATGGCCATGGCTTCGAGCACTTTGTTCTGGATGCCGCGCGCGATGCGCAGCGGCGCCACGGAAACTGCGGCATGAGCCACGTAGGGGCGGACATCCGGCACGCTCCCGGTCACGATAATGCCGGCGCCAGCCAGAGCCCGCACCTCGGCGGTGGGACGCGAACCCACGATGTAGAAACGCGCATCGGCAAACTGCGCGCGCAACGCGGGAAAAACTTCGCGGGCAAACCAGGCGACCGCATCCACGTTGGCCCAGTAATCCATCGCGCCGGTGAAAACCAGCGCGCGTTCGCCGGCAGGGTAGGGGTTGCCGTAGTCCCGCGCCGGTGAAAAGTAATCCAGATCCACACCGTTGTTGTAATGGTCGACCCGGTTTGCGCACTCCGGCGCCAGTTGGCGGAACAGTTCGGCTTCGGCGCGGGAAACAAAAACGGATGCGTCGAAGGCGCCGGCGATGCGGCGCTCGAACGCGAGAAGCGCGCGCGCTTCGCGGCGGTATACCCAGCTCATCGGCCAGGATTTACGCCCGGCATATTGCCGCCATTTATCGGAATCGATGTCCACGAAATCAATGACGCGATGCAGTTTCGGGTAAGCCGTGAGGTACTGGGACATGGCCGACGAGAACGCCACGGCATGATGGATCGGGCGGTCTGCAATCAGCCGGTCAACCCAGTTTTTCAGCGCGGCATTCCGGTAATACGGGACGGTAAGAGGCTCTCCGCACAGCAGGCCGGACGCGCTGCGCAGCGTGGCCCAACGCGGGTTCAACGGCAGCAATTTCACTTCGCCCGACACCATGCCCGCAAGGGTCTGGGCGTGTTGCCAGTCATCCGGGTCGTCGACGAACGCGCCCAGATGAACCCTGAAATTGCGGGAGAGATGTTTGAGCAAATGGTATGAGCGTATCTTGTCGCCCTTGTTGGGCGGGTAGGGGATGCGGTGGGCCAGAAACAATAACTCTTCCATGCCTTACCCCAGGTTTTTTACGATGTGCGGCCCCAGCGCGTTGGCGATGGGTGTTGGCAGCTTGCGCCACATCTGGATGAACAGGCGGTATTTTGGGTTGAGCGGGTTGTGTTCCGGGACACTTTCTGCGTTGACCAGAAAATATTCGTAATGCAGCGGCGCGGGTTCGAAGCCCCAGTTTTTCTTGAAATCGAATTGCCCCGTGCCCCGCTTGCTGCGCCCGTAGTCGAACAAGCGGTAGCCGCGTTCGCAGCCCATGCGCATCAGCTCCCAGTATTTGAAATCGTTTGCCGCCAGATGCCGGGCATCTTCGCGGTCACCGGCGTAATAGGGGAGCACTTCATCCCTGAAATAAAAAGTCAGCACGCTGCTGATGAGCTTGCCCTCGTGGAGCACGGACAGTATTTCGCAATCCTTGCCGAACACTTCCCGCAGCATGGAAAAGTAGCGTTTGGGGAGGGCGGGCGTGCCGTGCCGTTTCACGTTGTCGGCGAACAGGGCGAAGAAGCGGTCAACCCCGCTGTCCAGCTCGCTGATGAGGCCGTTCTTGATGCCTTTGCGCACCATGGCGCGCTGTTTGCGCGGGATGTCCAGCATGTTTTGCTCTACATCCGGATCAATCGGTTTTCGGAATGTGAAGTACAAATCCTTGCCCGCCCAGTCGGTGTGAAACGGCTTGAGCTGGCGGTATTCCATGTGGCCCACGTCGAGTTCGCGCGCCAGCGTTTGCGCGTGCCGATCCAGCGCGCTGCGCGCCTCTTCATCTGCGGCCGCAATTCCGCCATACACGCAGAACGCATTGGAAACCAGCGAATGACCGAACAGGCGGCTGTTGATTTCCGTGAGCGGCA
>SCPW01000200.1 GCA_004298605.1 Gallionella sp. | reverse complement strand
GCAACGCCCGCTGGAATTGGGCGCGGATATCGTGATTCACTCCGCCACCAAATATCTGGACGGGCAGGGGCGCGTACTGGGCGGTGCGGTATTGGGCAGCAAGAAGAATATGGAAGGTGTGTACGGTTTTCTGCGCACCGCCGGGCCGACCATGAGCGCGTTCAACGCCTGGATATTTTTGAAGGGCATGGAGACGCTCAAGCTGCGCATGGACGGGCATAGCGCCAATGCGCTGGAACTGGCGCGCTGGCTGGAAGCGCAGCCGAACGTGGCGCGGGTTTTCTACCCGGGTTTGCCGTCGCACCCGCAACACGAACTGGCGATGCGCCAGCAGAAAACCGGCGGCGGCATCGTGTCGTTCGAAGTCAAGGGCGGCAAGGATGCGGCATGGCGCGTGATCGACAACACGCGGCTGCTGTCGATCACCGCGAATCTGGGCGATACCAAAACTACCATCACTCATCCCGCCAGCACCACCCATGCGCGCATCACGCCGGAAGCGCGCGCGGCGGCAGGCATCACGGACGGGCTGATCCGCATTTCGGTGGGGCTGGAAGCGGTGGGCGACATTCAGCATGATCTGGCGCGCGGATTAAACAAATAACCGTGTCGGAATGGCGATGGATATTCTGGCTGCTCAAGTTGGTGGATTACTCAAAGCGCACGGGCTAATGCTGGCGACAGCGGAATCCTGCACCGGCGGCGGTGTGGCGCACGCCATTACCGATGTGGCGGGCAGTTCGGCGTGGTTCGAGCGCGGCTTCATCACTTATTCCAACTTATCCAAACAGCAGATGCTGGGGGTCAGCGAAGCGACACTCGCGCAGCACGGCGCAGTCAGCGAAGCGACGGTGCGCGAGATGGTGGCGGGCGCGTTGCAATACAGCGATGCACAAGCGGCATTGGCCGTCAGCGGTATTGCCGGGCCGGATGGCGGTACTGCGGACAAACCGGTCGGCATGGTGTGGTTTGCCTGGAGTATCAAACACGGCGCGACTCATGCGCAACGCTATCAGCTCGGCGGAAACCGCGCCGAAGTACGCGCGCGATCCGTGCATATCGCGTTGCAGGGCGTGATCGACCTGATCGGGCAGCGGACGGAACTGGCTTGATTTTTATACGGTGCGCCATAATTCGCGCACCATTATTGAGGGGAAAACGATGGACGAAAATAAAAACAAGGCGCTCGCGGCGGCACTGAGCCAGATCGAAAAACAGTTCGGCAAAGGCTCGATCATGCGCCTCGGCGAAAACGAAGTGGCGCGCGATATACAGGTCGTTTCCACCGGTTCGCTCGGGCTGGACATCGCTCTGGGCGTGGGCGGTTTGCCGCGCGGTCGCGTGGTGGAAATCTACGGCCCGGAATCCTCCGGCAAGACCACGCTGACGCTGCAAGTGATCGCCGAAAT
>SCPW01000199.1 GCA_004298605.1 Gallionella sp. | reverse complement strand
TGGGCGGGATAGGCGGCACCGCCTTCACGCCCATCATCAATGCGCCGGAAGTGGCGATTCTCGGTGTGTCCAGGGCGAGCATGAAGCCGGTATACCAGGATGGCGAATTCGTGCCGCGCCTGATGCTGCCGCTGTCACTGTCCTACGACCACCGCGTGATCGACGGCGCATCCGCCGCGCGCTTTACCGTTTATCTCGCGCAGGCGCTGACAGACATCCGCCGCCTGGCCTTGTGATTCGGTGAGCGACAAACCCATCGGCATCCTCGGCGGCACCTTCGATCCGATCCATTACGGGCATTTGCGCCTCGCCGAGGAAATGCTGGAACTGGCAGGCCTCCAGCAGATCCGTTTCATTCCCGCCGGTACGCCGCCGCATCGCTGTGCGCCGCAAGTGGCGGCGCAGCACCGCAGCGCAATGGTGCAACTGGCGATCGCCGATCAGCCCGCTTTTGTGCTGGATGACCGCGAAGTTAAACGCGCGACGCCCTGCTACACGGTGGACACGCTGCGCGAACTGCGCGCGGAATATGGCGCAGCGCAGCCGCTGTGCCTGCTGATGGGCGGCGATGCTTTTTTGCAATTGCACACCTGGCACGAATGGGAGCAATTGTTTGAGCTGGCGCACATCGTGGTGGGTTATCGCCCCGGCTTTACGCTGGAAGAGCGCATCCATAGCGCGACCGGAGAATTGCGCCGCCATTATCAGCGACGGCTATGCGCCGCGGACGCCTTATCGCAACAACCCTGCGGCGGGATCGCCGAACTGGCTATCCCGAAACTGGAAATTTCCGCCACGCAGATCCGCAGCCGCGTGGCCGAAAATCGCACCATACGCTACCTGCTGCCGGACGCGGTGGCAAACTACATTCACCAACATCACCTATACGCGCCATGCTAAACACCGAAGAAAAAACCCAAGCCGTCATCGCCGCACTGGAAGACATCAAAGCGACCAACATCACCGTGATCGACACCAGCAAACTCAGCTCGTTGTTCGAGCGCATGGTCATCGCCAGCGCCAATTCCACCCGGCAGACCAAGGCGCTTGCCGACAACGTGGTAATTAAACTCAGGGAGCGCGGCGAGCAGGTTTATGGCCGCGAGGGCGAAGACAGCGGCGAATGGATATTGGTGGATCTGGGCGAAGTGCTGGTGCATATCATGCAGCCCGCCATCCGCGAATACTACAATCTGGAAGAGCTGTGGAGCAAAGCGCAGGCGGCGCGGCCAAAGTTGGCTGGCGCACCCAAATAACCATGGCGCATCTGACTGGGGCGCAAACCCACCCCCATCGAACCCACCCCCATCCTAACCTTCCCCCTGAAGGGGAAGGGACGATTGCTCCCTCCCCTTCAAGGGGAGGGTTGGGGAGGGGATGGGGTGATTCACTTCTCCCTGAAGGGGAGGGGACGATTGCTCCCACCCTTTCAAGGGGGAGGTTGGGAGGGGGATGGGTTCCCATCGCGCCCTTCGCCCGATGTGCGAATAAAGCAGGGCGCGATAAATCGCGCCCCTACGGTAGCAAATGAAACTCATCATCGTCTCGGTCGGCCACAAAATGCCGGATTGGATCGCGGCGGGCTTCAACGAATACACCAAGCGCATGCCGCGCGAAGCAAAAATCGAGTTGCTGGAAATCAAGCCGGAGCCGCGCACCACCGGCAAAAACACGGCGCAAATCATGGAAGCCGAAGCGGGGCGCATCCTCGCCGCCCTGCCGCAGAACTGCCACCGCATCGCGCTGGACGAGCGCGGCGCGCAGCCGACCACCAAACAGCTTGCCGCGCAGATGCGGGACTGGATGCGCGCCGGGCGCGACGTCGCATTCATCATCGGCGGCGCGGATGGCTTGCACGATCAGGTCAAGCAGGCCGCACAACAGACCTTGGCGTTATCCGCCCTCACCTTGCCGCACGCCGTTGTGCGGGTATTGCTCGCCGAACAGTTGTATCGGGCGCATAGCCTGATGCACAATCACCCCTATCACCGGGAATAGGGAGCTGTCATGGGCATTATCCAGCCTCGCATCTATCTCGCTTCGCAAAGCCCGCGCCGCCGGGAATTGCTCAAGCAGATCGGGATCAATTTCGAAATGCTACTGTTGCGTTCCGATACGTTCAGGGGCGTGGATGTGGACGAAACACCCTGTGCCGATGAGCACCCGGAGGGCTACGTGTGG
>SCPW01000198.1 GCA_004298605.1 Gallionella sp. | reverse complement strand
GATGTTCAGCGCGGTGCTGATTTCGCGCGCGCTGGTGAATTTGATTTATGGGCGCAAGGCAAGATTAACCAAAGTTGCCGTTGGCTGAGGAAAAACATGGAATTTTTCAAGATCAAACGCGATATCCCGTTCATGAGTTACGGGCGCTACACCACCGCCATTTCGCTGGTGACATTTCTGTTCGCGGTATTTTTTCTCGCTACCAAAGGGCTGCATTTCGGTGTGGATTTCACCGGCGGCACCGTGATAGAAGTGCATTACGGGCAGCCGGCCGATCTTGCCAAGGTGCGCGGGCAACTTGCCGAAACCGGTTTGCCGGACGCGCTGGTGCAGAATTTCGGCTCCAGCCACGACGTGCTGATCCAGGTGCCGCTCAAGCAGAATCTGGCCGGCGCAAAATTGAGCGAGCAGGTGATCGAGACACTGCGCAAGCAGGATGCCAGCGTCGAAAAACGCCGTGTGGAATTCGTCGGCCCGCAGGTCGGCAAGGATCTGGTGGAAAACGGCGCGCTGGCCTTGCTGCTGGTCAGCATGGGCATCGTCGGCTACCTGTGGATGCGCTTCGAATGGAAGTTCGGCCTGTCCGCCATCATCGCCAACCTGCACGACGTGGTCATCATCCTCGGCTTTTTTGCCTTCTTCCAGTGGGAATTTTCGTTGTCTGTCCTGGCGGCGGTTCTGGCGGTGCTGGGTTATTCGGTGAACGAATCGGTGGTGGTGTTCGACCGGATACGCGAAAATTTCCGCACCATGCGCAAGGCCGGTGTGGCCGAAATCATCGACAACGCCATCACCCGCACCATGTCGCGCACCATCATCACGCACGGCTGCACGCAAATGATGGTCGGCGCGATGCTGTTTCTCGGCGGCGAAACGCTGCACTACTTCGCTATGGCACTCACGATTGGGATACTGTTCAGCATCTATTCCTCGGTGCTGGTGGCCAGCCCGTTGCTGATGCTGCTCGGCGTGTCGCGCGAAGATTTCATCAAACCGGAAAAGACCGAAGCCGAAGAAGTTCTCCCGTAAATTACCAAACCGTAGGGGCGCGATGAATCGCGCGCCCACCGGAAATAGAATTGGATTAACGCTTTGGACTTGCTTGCCGCATTCATAGACATCGTCCTGCACCTGGACGCTCACCTGCTGAAACTTACGGTGGACTACGGCGTGTGGGTATATGCCATCCTGTTCCTGATTATTTATTGCGAAACCGGGCTGGTGGTCACGCCCTTCCTGCCAGGCGATTCGCTGCTGTTCGTCGCGGGCGCACTTTGCGGGCTGGGCGCGCTGCAACTGGAGTTGCTCGCCCCGCTGCTGATGCTGGCGGCGTTCGGCGGCGACAACACCAACTATTGGATAGGACGGCTGATCGGGATGCGCCTGCTGAAACGCACCGATGGGCTCATCAAGCGCGAACACATCGACAAGACCCATTCTTTCTACGAAAAACACGGCGGCAAGACCATTCTTTTCGCGCGCTTCCTGCCCATCATCCGTACCTTTGCGCCATTTGTGGCGGGCGTCGGGCTAATGCGCTACCGGCTGTTTATGCTGTTCAGCGCACTGGGCAGCGTGGTGTGGATAGGCAGCCTCACCGTGGCGGGCTATTTCTTCGGCAACATTCCGGCGGTAAAAAACAACCTCACCCTGATTATCGTCGCCATCATCGTGATCTCTTTGCTGCCCGCGTTGCGCGAGGTGATCCGGCACCGCAAGCGGGCTGTTTGAGCAATCTCCGCAATTGGCGGGGGACAACATTTTGAAACATTTATTTTTGAACGCGCGGGCGGGTGCCCGGTCATATTTCCGCCCCGGACATACGGGTATTCTGAGGAGCGAAGAAATGAAGAAAAGTTTGTGGGTGTTGGGCATGGTTTCCCTGTGCGGCAACGGTTATGCGGCGGATATGACCGATACCGCCCGGGTGGTTTCCAGCACGCCGATTTATGAGCGTGTGACCGAACCGCGCCGCGAGTGCTGGATGGAAAGCGTGCAGGTTGCGCCGAAGGAACGTTCTATCGGCGGCGCTGTGCTCGGCGGTGTCGCCGGCGGCTTGCTGGGCAGCCAGGTGGGGAGCGGCAGCGGCAGCACGGTTGCGACCGGTGCGGGCGCGGTGGCCGGTGCGGTGATCGGCGACCGTGTCGCCAACCAGGATAGCGACCGCCCGGTAACGGGCACCGTGGTGGGGGGTATTGCCGGCGCATTGCTGGGCAGCCAGGTCGGCGGCGGCTCGGGCAATAAAGTCGCGACGGCGGTCGGCGGCATTGCGGGCGCGGTGGTAGGCGACCGGGTGGCCAACCCCGGCCAACCGCATACCGAGCAGGTCGAGCGTTGCCGGCAGGTGGAAACCAGCCGCGAAGTCATCAAGGGTTATAACGTGACCTACCGCTATAACGGCCAGGACATCAAGACCACATTGCCCTACCAGCCGGGCCAGACAATCAGGGTCGGGGTCAGCGTCATCGAAGATAGGCGTTAACAGCCATCCGGCGCGGGAGCGCGACCCGCGCCAAAGACCGGCAGGCCCCCGCACAGGTCAGCCAAACCTGCCTGTTATGTAATCTTCGGTGCGTTTATCGGCGGGGTTGATGAACATCTTGTCGGTGTTGCCGAATTCGATCAAATCGCCCATGTACATGAACGCGGTGTAGTCGGATACCCGCGCCGCCTGTTGCATGTTATGCGTGACGATCAATATCGTTACTTTTTCTTTCAACTCTGAAACCAGTTCTTCAATGCTTCCGGTGGCGATCGGGTCGAGCGCGGAGGTCGGCTCGTCAAACAGCACGATTTCGGGGTCGACCGCCAGTGCGCGGGCGATACACAGCCGTTGTTGCTGGCCGCCCGAAAGGTTGAAAGCCAGATCCTTCAGGCGATCCTTCACTTCATTCCATAGCGCCGCGCCGCGCAAGGCTTCTTCCACCTTGCCGTCAATTTCCT
>SCPW01000197.1 GCA_004298605.1 Gallionella sp. | reverse complement strand
GCCCATTCCACACACGTTGGGCCGCGTATCGGGCCGCATGATTTTGTCGCATCACACGAATTGATGAAACGTTCCGATTAGTTGACGTAGATCAAAAAGGAGGGGGGTTGTTATGCTATATTTAAATCGCCTGACCTGAGGAATTTGTGAAGTTGTAGTGTGCGCATTGCACCTGCAATGCCAAGATGTCAAGAAATAAAAAATAAAATAATAATCCGTATCAGTTTGTTTTTTTAATCCATAGAAATAGAAAAGGAGTGCGACATGAGACTGCTAGCAGTCACCGTTTCCCTTGGGGCGGCTTTGTTGTTTATGACAGCGGCACCCAGCTACGCGGCTGGTGGGGATGCGATCTTTAAAAAGAGTTGTACGGGCTGCCATTACACCGATGGCCCTGCGAAAGAAAAGACGATAGCAGACCAACTGGCAAAAAAGGGGCCGGAGTTATGGTACGCCGGAAGCAAATTTCAGAAGGCTTGGCTTACGGAATGGCTGCAGAAACCCAAGCCGATTCGCCCATTGAAATATAACTCGCTCTCCGAAAAGAATTCGGGCGATCACCCCAAGCTGTCTGCCGGAGATGCGGCTGCGGTCACGGATTACTTGATGGGTTTGACTTCACCGGAAGTCAAGGCGGGCGTAGTTAAGCCAAACGCATCCGTAAAGGGGCGGAAAATTTTCACTAAAGATATGCCCTGTGGCGGATGCCACGAGTATTCGACAAAGGGTGAGGTACACGGTGGGAAGAGCGGCCCCAGCCTGATAGGCGCCAGCAAGAGGTTGAACCCTGACTGGATTTACGCCTATATGGCGAATATCAAGGTATTCAAGCCGGTTCGGGATATGCCTGACTTTGGCGGTGTGCTTAATCCGAAGGATATGGAAGAAGTGTCGGCGTATGTGGCAGCTTTCGAGTAATGCGAACGAACGGAGGGATAGACTCATGTCGAGATTTGTAATAACAACCGCCATGGCGCTTGGCCTGGCGCTGGGCGCAGCGGGGTCAGCCCAGGCTGCTGATTCGAAACAAGTGTTTGATTTTTATTGCGCCCAGTGCCACGGGACTGCGGGTGATGGCAAGGGCATCAACGTCACGAAGGATTTTGCCACCGACCCGCGCAATTTCACCAACGTCGCTGATATGGAAAAACGCTCCGATGAGGATATCAGGGGGGTAATCAAGGATGGTGGCCCGTCCATTAGTAAATCGCCATTGATGCCGCCTTGGGGTGCGACCCTGACTGCGGCGGAAGTGGATGGGCTGCTGGCCTATATCCGGAAGATGTGCAACTGCAAGGCCAAGAAATAGGGCGCGCTGCCTGAATGAAATATCTGAACAAAAAATTTCTTGCTGATGGTGTCATTTTTTCCGGGATGCTGGTGAATGTTATCTTCATTTGCCTGATTCTGTATTACTTTGTCTTGTAGTTGGCAAGGCAGTACCCGAAGGGGGAGATTTCTCCCCTTTGCGGGAGATTGTGTGCCTGCAACAGGCAGATAGACCGTTGAGGGAAGGGCTAGGACATGAGTGCTGATGGATGCAATGAACATGAATGCGAAGCAACAAAGTACCCTTGGCTGGGGCCGGCCTTCTTTACATCGGTACTGATCGCTGTGATCGTTTTTTTTGTATGGTTCTTGAGGGCGTAACGACATGAAAGCTTATCTTTTACCGTTCGTTGGTGCGTTTATTGTCTTTGCAATCGTATTTTTTGCCCTGGATTTTTCCATGATGAAACTTCAGGGTTTGACGCTGGCATATCACCATTAAGGATTTATCACTATCGCTTAAGGGTGTATTACCTTAAGGCATGCACATGCCTCATAAACAGGAGTAGATCTTGCTAATACGGAATTTAAGAATAATCGGCGGAGCATTTTTATTAGCTGTTTTAGCCATATTTACCCTGCCTGTTTTTATGCCTGCCGCAAATGCATCCGAGGCGGCGGCACCCGCATCAACCGCCGCAGCGGTTGCGCCCGCGTCAACCGTAGCGGCTCCGGCAACGGCGGTCACGGCTGCACCGGCGGCGGATAAAGCAGCCGCTGCTCCGGACGCAAAAGCGGAAATTTCCATACCCGCACCAAAATTAACAGCAGCAGATTACCCTACCATTAAGGGCGTCAATTCACGCGTGGCCGTGTGGCTCGTAGCTCAATTGCACCTTTGGTTCGGGGCATTTGTTGTAGCGGTGCCGATGTTCGTATTTATCATCGAAGCCATCGGGATGGCGACACGGGATGAGCGCTATGACAACATGGCTTATGAGTTTATCAAGGTCAGCATCACGGCCTACTCGCTCACCGCGCTTCTGGGTGGCTTGCTATCCTTTGGCCTGATTCTCTTCTATCCAGATTTGTTCAAATACATGTCCTCAATCTTTAAGGAGAGCATGTTTGCGTACGCGCTGCTGTTCTTTGCCGAGAGCGCGGTTCTGTATATCTACTATTACGGCTGGCACTGGCTGCAGGGCGGGAACAAGAAATGGGTACACCTGACCTTCGGGCTATTGCTCAATGCAGTTGGCTGCCTGCTTATGTTCCTGGCAAATGCATGGACGACCTTCATGATGAGCCCGGCGGGGCTGGATCCGGCGGGTGTGTTCCACGGTGATACTTGGGCTGCGATCCACAATTTCCTGTGGAACCCGATCAACATACACCGGGTAGTTGCCAATGTGGCGTATGGCGGCTCGATTGTTGGCGCCTATGCGGCCTTCAAGTTCCTCAATGCCAGAAACAAGGAAGAGCGCGCTCATTATGACTGGGTGGGTTATAACGCCAATTTCATCGCGATTGCGGCGCTGTTGCCATTGCCTTTTGCCGGTTATTACCTCACCGCCGAAATGTATGCGTATAGCCAGCAGATGGGCATTACCCTGATGGGTGGTGTGTTCGCTTGGATATTCATCATCCAGGCGGTGCTGATCGGTGCCTTGTTCCTGTCGGCCAATTACTATCTCTGGTGTGGCATGGGGCGCAGTGAAGGCGCTTATCGCTACAACCCCAGGATCAAATATATCGCCATTGTCCTAGTGGCTGCCTTCCTGGTGTGGTTTACGCCGCACACCTTGGTGCTCACCAACTCCGAGCTCAAGAGCCTCGGCGGGCCTTATCACCAGTACTTGGGGGTGCTGGGCATCATGCCGGCAAAAAACACGGCGGTGAACTTTTTGCTCACGTTTACCTTCATGAGTTTCATGTTTTACCGGCGCGCCAATAAAGTTGCCACCGTGTCTTGGGCGGCAACAGGCAACGCGATACAGATTGCCCTGTTTACTGCGGGGCTCCTCAACATCGTCATACTGGGTGTCTATTACGGCTATTTCACCAATACGGT
>SCPW01000196.1 GCA_004298605.1 Gallionella sp. | reverse complement strand
GATGTAGGGTACGCTGTGCGTACCTTCAATGGCATCGAACGGTACGCACAGCGTACCCTACACGGTGGGCTCGGCCATGGACATATCGCATCATGGACGCCATAGCCATCGGCTGCTCGGCCGGCGGGCTGGATGCCTTGCGCGTTTTGCTGCAAGACCTGCCGGCGCAGTATACGGCCACGGTGATCATCGTGGCGCACACCGCGCCCGACAGCGACAGCCTGCTGCCCGGCCTGCTCGCCAAAACCTGCCGCCTGCCGGTCGGCGAAGCGCAGGAACGGGAGCCCGCCTTGCCGGGTCGCGTCTACGTGGCCCCACCCAATTACCACCTGCTGATCGAACCCGACCGCCGCTTTGCGCTGTCGGTGGACGAGCGCGTGTGCTTTGTCAGGCCGTCCATCGACGTGCTGTTTCAGTCAGCCGCCGACGCCTATGGAGCAAACCTGGCCGGCGTGATCCTCACCGGCGCCAACAACGACGGCGCGCAAGGGGTGCTGGCCGTCAAAGCGGCGGGCGGCGTCATCCTGGTGCAAGATCCCGCCCAGGCTTATGCCGACGCCATGCCGCTGGCCGCCATCGCCACCGGCGCCGTCGACCAGGTGCTGCCGCTGGATGCACTGGCCAAGGCGTTGCGGCGCTACGGCTAACTCTCGTACGCCACCGGGTTCCACGTCGGATGGGGTCTAAATCACCCTGCATCAAGCGTATGGCCTAAAGCCCATTGATGACCGGCGGAATGTTATTCTTTTCCGCCTGCATCCCATGCCCCAACTCAGCCCATGCTCGAAAAACCGAAAATACTGGTGGTCGACGACATCCGCGCCAACCTCATCGCCATGCGCAAGCTGCTGGGCCGGTTGAATTGCGAAGTCGTCGAGGCCGGTTCGGGCAACGAAGCGCTGGCATTTTGCGTCGACCACGATTTTGCCTTGCTGCTGCTGGACGTGGACATGCCCGGCATGGACGGCTACGAAGTCGCCCGCCTGCTCAAGGAGGAACCCTCCACCCAGCAGATTCCCATCATTTTCGTCACCGCCACTTACGAAGACCAGGAACACCGGCTGCAAGGCTATCAGGCCGGCGCCGTCGACTACATCCAAAAGCCCGTGGACGATTTGATTTTATTGTCCAAGGCGACCATTTTTCTCGACCTTTACACGCATCGCCGCATGGCCCAGCGTGAACTGACGCGCAGCGAAGCCATGCGCATCGCTTCGGCGGAAAACGAGGCGCGCTTCCGCCAGGCTTTGACCGATGCCCCCATCCCCATCATGCTGCGCGCCGAAGACGGCGAAGTGGTGTTGCTCAACCGCATGTGGACGGAACTGACCGGCTATACCCAGCACGACATCGCCACCGTCCGCGACTGGCTGCTCAAAGCCTATGGCAGGGATCAGCTGGAACCGATGCTGCGGGTGGTCGATCAACAATTTACCCAGGACGGCTGGACCACCCTGGGCGAATTCAGCGTACGCACCGCCGACGGCGCCAACCTGATCTGGGACGTGCGCAGCGGACCGCTGGCGCCGCTGCCCGATGGCCGGCGGCTGGCCATCACCATGGCGGTGGACGTGACGGAACGCAAACGCGCCGAAGAAGACATGCGCCTGGCTACGCTGGTGTTCCAGAACAGCAGTGAAGGCATGACGGTGACCGATGCCGACGGCACCATCATCAGCGTCAATCCGGCTTTTGCCGTACTGACCGGCTATACGGCGGAAGAAGCCGTCGGCAAAAATCCCCGTATCCTCAAATCCGGCCGGCACGACGCCGCCTTTTACCAAAACCTGTGGCGCGATCTGAACAGCTCCGGCCACTGGCAGGGGGAAATCTGGAACCGGCGCAAAAACGGCGAAATCTACGCCGAGCGGCTGACCATCAACACCATTTACAACGCCGACGGCACGCCCCACCGCCGCGTCGCGCTGTTCTCCGACATCACCCAGAAAAAAGCCTCGGAAGAATTGATCTGGCAGCAGGCCAACTTCGACCCGCTGACCGGCTTGCCCAACCGCCGCATGTTTCACGACAGGCTGTCGCTGGAAATCAAAAAAGCCCGCCGCAGCAACCTGCCGCTGGCGCTGCTGTTCCTCGACCTGGATCAATTCAAGGCCGTCAACGACACGCTGGGACACGACATGGGCGACGTGCTGCTCAAGGAAGCGACGCGGCGGTTGCTGGGCTGCGTGCGCGAAACCGACATCGTATCGCGCCTGGGTGGCGATGAGTTCACCGTCATCCTCACCGATCTGGGCGAACCCAACGATCATGGCAATCCCGCGCTGGAAGGAGAAAAAAGCCGCCGCGATTTTTACGGCCATTGCGTGGAGCGCGTCGCCAAGGACATTCTGCGCAAACTCGCCGAGCCTTTCCTGTTGGGCGACAAACTGGCCCACGTGTCGGCCAGCATCGGCATCACGTTTTACCCGGAAGACGCCGATACGCTGGACACCTTGCTGAAAAACGCCGATCAGGCGATGTACGCGGCCAAAAACCAGGGCCGCAACCGCTATCACTACTTTACCCCCGCCATGCAGGAAGCCGCCCAGATCCGCATGCGCATCGCCAACGACCTGCACGTTGCCCTGGCCGGCAACCAATTCAAACTGCACTACCAACCCATCGTCGACATGGCCGACGGCGGCATCTGCAAAGCGGAAGCGCTGATCCGCTGGCAACACCCGGAACACGGCCTGATCACCCCGGCGGCATTCATCCCCATCGCCGAAGAAACCGGCACCATCGTCGACATCGGCGACTGGGTGTTCCGGCAGGCGGCCGGGCAGGTTGCGCGCTGGCGCAGCAGGTATTGCGCGGACTTCCAGGTCAGCATCAACACCTCGCCGGTGCAATACAACAGCCGGGAATCGCTGCACCACGACTGGCTGGAGCACCTGCTCAGCCTGCAACTGCCGGGCGACAGCATCGTCGTGGAAATCACCGAAGGCTTGCTGCTGGACGCCAGCGCCACCATCAACGAAAAACTGCTGGTTTTCCGCGACGCCGGCATCCAGGTGGCCATCGACGATTTCGGCACCGGTTATTCATCCCTGGCTTATCTGCAAAGGTTCGACATCGATTATTTGAAAATCGACCAGGCATTCGTCGGCGAGCTGGCTCCTGGTTCGAAAAACATGGCGCTGTGCACCGCCATCATCGTCATGGCGCACGAACTGGGATTGAAAGTCATCGCCGAAGGCATAGAAACCCAGGAACAGCACGAGCTGCTGGCGGCCGCCGGCTGCGATTACGGCCAGGGGTTTTATTATGCCAAGCCGGCGGAAGCCGAGGTTTTCGAGCAAATATTGCAAAAACTTCATCGTCATTGAACAAATGGCGCGATAAAGCGTTGCGCGCCACTTTATTTGGCGCGATACTGCTTTTCGCGCCAAATAAAGTGGCGCGCAATACCGCCTTTCGCGCCAGATAAAGTGGCGCGATTGCCTTGTATGCAACACCCCAGAAAAATTTCATGCCCAAAACAGCCTTACGCCAAGAGCTTGATCAGATCGTGGAACTGATCGCTCAACACCCTGAAGGCATGGGCATAGAGAGCATCGCCAAGTCGGTAGGCGCCAACTTGGCGCGCCGCACGCTACAGCGCCGCCTGACCACCCTGATCGCACAGCAGCGGCTGATTACCGAAGGCGATGGGCGTGCGATCAAGTATCGGCTGGCGCCAGCCATCGCAGGCGCCGATGCCATGGCGGCGACCGGCGAGGTTTATGTCCCCATTTCGCCCGAAAGCGAGGAAATCAAAGCCTACGTGCGCCAGCCGCGCGGGCAACGCACGCCCGTCAGCTATCGGATTGGATTCCTGGAACAGTACCAGCCCAACCAGACCGCGTACCTCCCCGAAGCCCTGCGCGGCCAGTTGCACAGCCTGGGGCGCTCGCCCGCCGAACAAACGCCGGCAGGCACGTTTGCCCGCGACATTCTCAACCGGCTGCTGATCGATCTTTCCTGGGCATCGTCCCGGTTGGAAGGCAACACTTACAGCCGTCTCGACACCGAGCGGCTGATCGAATTCGGACGAGCCGCGGAAGGCAAGGATGCCTTGGAAACCCAGATGATCCTGAACCACAAATCAGCCATCGAATATCTGGTGCGCGACATCGAACATGCAGGCGTCACCTCTGAAACCATCATTGCCCTGCACGCCTTTCTTTCCGACGGTCTGATGCCCGACCCGCTCGCCTGTGGCCGTATTCGCAACCGTGCGGTGGAGATCGGCGGCAGTATCTATCTGCCGATCGCCATGCCGCAACGCTTGGTAGAACTGTTCGGCATCGTGATAAACATGGCGGCGGAAATTCAAGACCCGTTCGAGCAATCATTTTTCCTGATGGTGCATCTGCCTTACCTGCAACCGTTCGAGGACGTGAACAAGCGCGTCTCCCGCCTGGCCGCCAACATCCCGTTCATCCAGCACAACCTGTGTCCACTATCGTTCATCGACGTGCCGCGGCAAGCCTATGTCGATGCAATGCTGGGCGTGTATGAGCTTAACCGTACTGAGCTGCTGCGCGACGTCTTCGTCTGGGCATATGAACGCTCCTGCCAGCAATATGTCGCAGTACAACAACAGCTTGTCCCCCCGGACACCTTCCGCCTGCGCTACCGCAATGAACTGACCGAAGTGGTGCGCGCCATTGTTCTCGGTGGATTGACCGCCGACGAAACCGCGATTCGCGCCGCCCTGCCAGACACCGTGGCGCACGAAGATCAACCGCGTTTTATTGCACTGACAATGGCGGAATTCAAAACACTCCATGCTGGCAATGCCATCCGCTTTGGCTTGAGGCCGCTGGAGTTCGCCGCTTGGACGAAGAAATAATGAAATATGAAGAACAAATGGACTGGCTGCGCATGATCCGCGACCACATCGCCAACTCCTTCCACATCGAGCGCGACGACCTGGAGATGTCGCCGTTCGATGGGCAAGGTGGGCTGGGTAAAATGCACCAACTGTTCGGCGCAAACATGGACGCATTGCTGGACGAACTCAACGAGGTACTGGCCGCATGAACACACAAGACATACGCTGGAAACAACGCTTCGACAATTTCAACCGGGCACTCGAACAATTGACGCAGGCCGTCGAACTTTCCCGGCAGCGCCCCCTTTCCGACCTGGAAAAACAGGGCGTCATCCAGGGCTTTGAGATTGTGCACGAACTGGCCTGGAATGTGCTCAAGGATTTCCTCGCCTACGAGGGAATCACGGGCATTGTCGGGTCACGGGGCGCGGTGCGCGAAGCGTTCAGGCGCGACTTGCTGATTGATGGCGAACTGTGGATGGACATGATAGAGAAGCGCAACCTTTCCTCGCACACCTACAACAAGGCGCTCGCGGAAGAGTTGGTCAGCGCCATCGTCGGCGGCTATCACGCCGCCTTCCTCGCCCTGCAACAAGAAATGCAGTCCAGACTGCAAGCATGACCCGTTTCGGATTGTCAGAGCTAACCCTCGCCACGGTTCGCGCCATCCTGGCCGACTATCCCGGGATTGAGCAAGCCATCCTCTATGGTTCCCGCGCCAAGGGCAACTATAGCAAGGGCTCCGACATCGACCTGACGCTGGTGGGCGCAGGGCTCGATCATCGCCTGCTGGCGCAAATCGCCGGACGGCTGGAAGACTCTCCCATTCCCTATCAGGTGGATTTATCGCTGAAGGCCGACATCGACAACCCCAATTTATTGGCGCATATCGAGCGCGTGGGCGTGGTGTTTTATCGCAAAGACGAGTTGAATGAAGTGGTGGCGTGATGAGTGATACTGAAGTGCTGCCTAATGCTTGGTGCAAAGCCAAAATTTCTGAGATCACCGCTGTAAACCCGACACTTGATAAAGCCGGGATTCCTGATGATTTGGAAGTTTCATTTGTGCCGATGCCTGCGGTACGCGCCGCTTGGCGTTGATGAATATGTTTCTGCACAACATCGGCGAGATCGACGGCGACGGCATGGTGTCGTCGAACGATGCGCTGGTGGCCGATAGCGGCAAACGCTATGACTATGTGCTGGCCAATCCGCCATTCGGCAAAAAAAGCGCGATGAGCTTCACCAACGAGGAAGGCGAGCAGGAGAAGGATGACCTGACCTACAACCGCCAGGATTTCTGGGCGACCACATCCAACAAGCAGCTCAACTTCGAACAAATCGTCGCGCGCGATAAAACCAGCCTGGATATTTTCTGGCTCAAGGATAAGAGCCTGGCTGATCTGGATAATTTGCCGGAGCCGGACGAACTGGCCCAGGAGATCATCGAAAACCTTGAGGCCGGTTTGAATAGCTTCAGGGAAATCGCGGCGGCATTGTGAACTTACGGCAAACACTCACCGTCACCCAATCTTCACGACCAAGGGTTAGTCTCTAATTCTACTTTGTCAGATTCTCAGACTGCATTTGGAACTCCGTCATTCCGCCAGGGATTGGCGGAATCCAGGGCCATGGAGGGCAGCCTGCGAATTTCTATGTTGTTGATTCGAAAGAA
>SCPW01000022.1 GCA_004298605.1 Gallionella sp. | reverse complement strand
ATTCGGAGCTGGTCAAGTCCACCGTCAGCAAGCCATATGGCCTGTTTTTTGTGTGCGGCCCGACAGGTTCCGGCAAAACGACTACGCTGCATTCCATCCTCAAATACATCAACAAGCCGGACACCAAGATATGGACGGCGGAAGACCCGGTGGAAATTACCCAGAAAGGCTTGCGCCAGGTGCAGATCAACAAGAAGGCGGGGCTGGATTTCGCCACCATCATGCGCGCTTTCCTGCGCGCCGACCCGGACGTGATCATGGTCGGCGAAATGCGCGACAAGGAAACCGTGTCCATCGGCATCGAAGCCTCGCTGACCGGCCACCTGGTGTTTGCCACCCTGCACACCAACAGCGCGCCCGAATCCATCATCCGCCTGCTCGATATGGGTATGGATCCGTTCAACTTTGCCGATGCGCTGTTGGGTATTCTCGCGCAGCGCCTGGCGAAGCGTTTGTGCGGCGATTGCAAGAAACCGCATGTTGCGACCACCGATGAAATAAAGGCGATGCTCGCCGAATACAGCGCCGAGCTGGCCAACACCATGACCTGGAAAAAAGACCCCCTCGCCGCGACCAAGGCGCTGTATGCCGAGTGGGTCAGATTGTTTGCCGACGGAAAGGGGCAATTTACGCTTTATGAACCGGTTGGCTGCGATAAATGCACGGGCACCGGCTATCGCGGGCGGGTGGGGCTGCACGAACTGCTGATCGGCACCGACCCGGTCAAGAAAGCCATCCAGGAGCACGCGCGCGTCGCCGAGTTGCTCGCCATCGCGCTCGAAGAAGGTATGCACACCCTGAAGCAGGACGGGATGGAGAAAGTGCTGCAAGGCATTACCGATATGCACCAGATACGCGCGGTATGTATCAAGTAATAGTTGATTATGCGAAACATGGTGGGGGAGCGATTCATCGCGCCCTGATCTTTATGCAAAACAAGGGCACGATGAATCGCGCCCCTACCGAAAACTGACTTATGCGCCCCGCGGACAACCTCCTGCATCGCCTAAAAGAGCTCAACGAGATCGGCATCGCGCTGTCCCGGCAGCGCGACATCAACAGCCTGCTGGAAATCATCCTGGAAGCGGCCAGGCGCATTACCCGCGCCGATGCGGGCACGCTTTACCTGCACGATCCGGAGCGCCGGGAACTGCGCTTCGAGATACTGCGCAACGACACGCTGAATACGGTGATGGGCGGAACCAGCGGCGTGCCGATCAGCTTTTCCCCGATCCGGCTCTACGACGAAGCCGGTCACCCCAATCACGCCATGGTGGTGAGCCACTCGGTGTTGAGCGGCGAGGCGGTAAATATTCCAGATGCCTACAGGGCGCGGGGTTTCGATTTTTCCGGCACCAAAAAATTTGACGCCAGAACCGGCTATCGCTCCAAGTCTTTTCTGGCCGTGCCGATGCGCGACCACGAGGGCGAGATCATAGGCGCGCTGCAACTCATCAACGCGCAAGACCGGGAAAGCGGTGCAATCGTCCCGTTTTCGAAGGACGACCAGCAATTGCTGGAATCGCTCGCCTCTCAGGCCGCCATCGCGCTCACCAACCACCGCCTTATCGCGCAACTGGAGCAATTGTTCGAGGGGTTCATCAAACTCATCAATAAGGCGATTGACGATAAATCGCCCTATACCGGCGGCCATTGCGCGCGCGTGCCGGTGCTGACCATGATGCTGGCCGAGGCGGCCAGCCGCACCGCGCGAGGGCCGTTCAAGGACTTTGTGATGACCGACAGCGACCGGCGCGAACTGGAGATTGCCGGCTTGTTGCACGATTGCGGAAAGATCACCACGCCGGTGCATGTCGTGGATAAAGCGACCAAGCTGCAGACGCTGTTCGACCGGATCCATCTGGTCGATACGCGTTTCGAAGTGCTCAAACGCGATGCCGAAATCGCCATGCTTTCCGGAAAACGGGGCGCGGGGGGAGTGGCGCGGGGTGGCGTGGGGGAGGCGGCGAACCGCGCGGTGTATGAGGCGCGTATCCGGCAGCTCGATGATGACCGGGAATTTTTGCGCTGCTGCAATGTCGGCGGCGAAACCATGTCGGAGGAAGCGCAGCGGCGGGTGCGCCGGATCGCCGCTTATAAATGGCGCGACGCTGATGGTGTGGAGCGCAATTTTCTCAGTGAAGATGAAGTCGAAAACCTCACCATCTGCGCCGGTACGCTGACTGCTGCCGAACGCGAGATTATCAACCACCACATCGTCGTCACCATCAATATGCTGGAATCGCTGCCGTGGCCGAAACACATCAAGAACGTGCCGGAATATGCGGGCGGACACCACGAGCGCATGGACGGCAAGGGCTACCCGCGCGGCCTGACGCGCGAACAGATGTCGGTGCAGGCGCGCGTGATGGGCATCGCCGATATTTTCGAAGCGCTCACCGCCAAAGACCGCCCCTACAAGGAAGGCAAAACATTGACCGAATCACTGACCATCCTCGGCAGGTTCAAGGAAAACGGGCATATCGACCCGGACTTGTTCGATGTCTTTATCCGCGAGAAGGTCTACCTCGACTATGCCAGGCTGTTTCTTGCGCCCGAGCAGATAGACGAAGTGGACTTGGGCAAAATCCCCGGCGTCAGCCTTGATCCGTAGTGCCAGCGCGTAAAATGTAGGGTGGGCGCAGCCCACGCGGATGCCTTTTGTGGGCTGCACCACCCCACGCTCAACTGCCAAAAATTGTCACATAGGTGACAATTTTTGACCATAAACCCTTCTGTTAGTGTGTTTTATGTTGGCCTTCGGGCTAAATGTTGCAGCGCGCACAAGAACAACTCTTCATTATTTTGAGGGCTGCTTTGCCGGAGGTGTTTACGGAATAATGCTGTAAAACCAACTGAGTAGCATGTAGATGCTCGTAGCTCGACAGGCTCGCCACCGGCGGCGTAACCGGTTTGTGCGATGTTGTTGGCATGGCTGGCACGGCTATTGCTCCCTAGTCTAGCAACACGCACCGTGTGTGTTAACCAGCGACTTGGCTGGTGTAGTTTGGCAGCCTGTCGAATGGCTATGCAAAGTTAACCCAAAAGGAGCTATAACATGAAAAACGTTCAAAAAGGCTTTACCCTGATCGAATTGATGATTGTGGTTGCGATTATCGGCATTCTGGCTGCGGTGGCGATCCCGTCATACCAGAATTACACCAAGAAGGCACGGTTCACCGAAGTGGTTCAGGCAACCTCGCCAATCAAACTGGCAGTCGAGGAATGCGTCACTGACAGCACCTGTCTATCCGGCACCACCATCGTCAATGTAACCGCTGGTTCAGGCGGCATTCCAACCATGCCAGGCGCCAGTGGCCAACTGGCCAGCATGACTATCGGCACAGATGGCGTGATCACTGCCACAGGGGGTTCGCAAGTTGACGGCGTGAACTACATTCTTACACCTAGTGTCGGCACGGCAGGTGCAGGTGGTAGCGCCAACGTAACTTGGGCCACTACGGGTAGTACTTGTATCGCGGCCGGCCTTTGCAAATAACATACACAGCTAGTCGGGTGTATTAATCGGACCCCCCGAACATTCGGGGGGTTTGTCATTTTATGAAGACAGGCCAGATGCATTTTTTGAAACCGCCATCCGGTAGCCTGCTGCCCGGCATAGTCGTTGCGGGCGCGCTTTTTCTGAACGTCGCCAATGCCTTTTTGTTGCTGCTGGGTTGGGCGCTTTATTCCTTTTTAAAGGAAAAGAGCATTGATGTATTCGCGGGGACGCCGGGCCTGCTCATGCTTGTGCTGGCGGGATGGCTTACCCTCGCACAATTCTGGTCGGGCATCGGCTCTGTCGGATGGTTCACCACTTGGATATTTCTGGCGATCCCCCTGGCATTCCTCGGATGGCGAGATTGTTCCTGGAATCAACCAGCCTCCTGGCGTCACACACAAATATTCTTCGGGTTGCTTGGCTGTTTTGTGGCCATTCTGGGCATCATCCAGG
>SCPW01000195.1 GCA_004298605.1 Gallionella sp. | reverse complement strand
CCAAGCAGGCAGATTGCGATGTAAATGCTTATGGATACGATTAATTGCGGTGTCATGTAAGGATAGAAACTGTTTGCCCGGAGAATCTCCGGTGTAGCCGGAAAAACGCGGTTGTCAGCTTTCGCTATTCTGCCTCTGGCAACCCGGCCTGCTGCATTCGCCATACAGGGTCAGGGTGTGATCGTGCAGTTTGAAGCCGAGTTTTTCGGCAATTGCACGCTGCCGCTTTTCAATCGCTTCGTCATAGAATTCCTCGACCCGCCCGCAGCGGATGCAAACGATGTGGTCATGGTGCGGGCCCCGTTCCAGTTCAAAGACCGCCTGGCCGCCCTCGAAATGGTGGCGGGTGACTAGCCCCGCCGCCTCGAACTGGGTGAGGACACGATAAACGGTGGCCAGCCCGATTTCCTCTCCAGCTTCAATCAGTTGCCGGTAGATTGCCTCGGCGGTCAGATGCCGCCCATGGGTATTTTCGAGAAGTTCGAGCATCTTGAGGCGCGGGCCGGTGACCTTGAGGCCGGCGCTACGCAGGTCTTGGCTTTCCATAGGGTTACTCCAGAAATTGGGGGCGGTGAATGCGGGGAAACAACGGGCAGAGCCGCATTTCCCATGCCGATTTGTCACGCAATGCCTTTGTATTGTTGCTTGCGGAAAATACTTACGCAAGCCCGCCCCCTGTTTATTTGACGCATAAATTGCTTGCGCATGAGAATTATTACCATACGGAATGACAAGCATTCTCAATTCAAAGCGTTTATAGGACCGGTTTTTCAACCTGCGGCAAGTCGGGCGAAGTTTCCAACCCGCCACATTACATGGAGATGCAGTAAAAATGTCACATCGACTGGAGAGTGTAGCCCGCACCGCTATCGCAGCATCCCTATTGGCCTTTTAAGTCGCTCCCTCTAACAAGTTGATTCAACATGACATTGATTTGAGCGACTTTTGGGCGATTTGCGGCTGAAGCCCGATTACTACGCTAACCCATCAAAAAACAACGGTTAGGTGGCTGGCTAAATCGCGCCCCTACAGTTCAAAACAGAATCGCCGCAACCACCCTGCGATTCTCCGCCACCAGTATATTGTATGTGCGGCAGGCCGCAGGGGTGTCCATGCATTCCAGCGCGATGCCCGCATCGGTCAGCGCGCGATACAGGCGCGGGTGCGGGAAGCGTTGCCGGGCGCCGGTGCCGAGCAACAGCACGTCCGGTTTGAGGTCGAGAAACCAGGCGAAATGCGCTTCGCTCAACTGGTCAAAGCCCGCGGCATTCCAGTCGTCGCGCACCGCTTGCGCGTGTACCGCGATGCTGCGCTCATAGCGTTCGCCGTTGACCATGACATGGTCCGCGCCGTGCGCGGTAAACAGTTTGGTATCGCCGAGATCGGCCAGATGCAATTTCAAAGTTGGGCGCTCCATTTGCTGTGCGGGGACGGCGCGGGTAAAATCGCGCCCTTTGCCGCTTTGTGCCAGATTTTATCATGTAGGGGCGCGATTCGCCCCTCACCCAAACCCTCTGGATGAAACGACTAGGGAAGCGCTGATTTATTCGGTGTCGTCGTTCCGGCGCAGGCCGGGACCCAGTTAAATAAAGGCACTGGATACCGGCCTTCGCCGGTATGACGAATAAATCAGCGCTTCCCTAGCCATTCGGCTAGGCTGCAAACGACCGCAGCCAAGCCGCTGGTTATCCCGGAGGGAGAGGGAACGATCGTCCTTTCCCCCTCTGAGGGGGAGAGCGTAGCGAGGGGGCTTTAGATAGAGGGCTTACGCCCGCAAAGGTGAACCGTGAAACCAATTTTCAAATCGACCAAACTTTCCAACGTGTGCTACGACATTCGCGGGCCGGTGATGGAGCGCGCCAAGCAGATGGAGGAAGAGGGTCAGCGCATCATCAAGCTGAACATCGGCAACCTCGCGCCGTTCGGTTTCGAGGCGCCGGAAGAAATCCAGCAGGACGTGATCCTGAACCTGCCGAATTCGTCCGGCTATTCCGATTCCAAAGGCATGTTCGCGGCGCGCAAGGCGATCATGCATTATTGCCAGTCCAAGAAAATCGCGGGCGTGGGGCTGGAAGACATTTACATCGGCAACGGTGCGTCCGAGCTGATCGTGATGGCGATGCAGGGCTTGCTCAACACCGGCGATGAAGTGCTGGTGCCCGCGCCGGATTATCCGCTGTGGACGGCGGCGGTGACGCTGGCGGGCGGCACACCGCGCCATTACATTTGCGACGAGCAGAATGAATGGATGCCGGATCTGGCCGACATGCGCAACAAAATCACCCCGAACACGCGCGCTATCGTCATCATCAATCCGAACAACCCGACCGGCGCGCTGTATTCCGATGCGTTGCTGCGCGAGGTGGTGGAGATCGCGCGCGAACATGAGCTGATTATTTTTGCCGACGAGATTTACGACAAGATGCTGTACGACGGCGCGACGCACACCTCGATCGCTTCGATGGCCGATGATGTGCTGTTCGTCACGTTGAACGGTTTGTCGAAAAACTACCGCGCCTGCGGTTATCGCGCCGGGTGGATGGTGGTGTCCGGCGAGAAAAAACACGCGCAGGATTACATCAACGGCCTGACCATACTGGCGTCGATGCGGCTGTGTTCCAACGTGCCCGGCCAGTTCGCGATTCAGACCGCGCTGGGCGGTTACCAGAGCATCAACGATCTGGTCGCACCGACTGGGCGGCTGTGCAAGCAGCGCGATCTGGCTTACCAGTTGCTCACCGCGATTCCCGGCGTGAGCTGCGTCAAACCGAAGGCCGCGCTGTATCTGTTCCCGCGCCTCGACCCGAAAATTTACCCGATCCAGGATGACCAGAAATTCATTCTGGAATTGTTGGAAGCCGAGAAAGTGTTGGTGGTGCAGGGCAGCGGTTTCAACTGGATCGACCCCGATCATTTCCGCGTGGTGTTCCTGCCGATCGCGGATGATCTGACCGAAGCCATCGGGCGCATCGCGCGCTTTCTGGAGCATTACCGCAAGCGGCATGGCACGAATTAACCCACGTAGGTCGGGATTCATCCCGACAGGTTGGCGTCGGGATAAATCCCGACCTACGAACAACGAATAGGAAATTTAAATGAAACCAATCAACGTAGGACTCCTCGGCATCGGCACGGTAGGCGGCGGCACTTTCACGGTGTTGCAGCGCAACGCGGAAGAAATCACCCGCCGCGCCGGTCGCCCAATCCGCATCACGGTGGTCGCCGACCGCAATTTGGAACTGGCGAAAAAAGTCACCGGCGGATCATGCCGTTTGACCGATGATGCGTTTTCGGTGGTGAGCGACCCCGAGGTCGATATCGTCATCGAACTGATCGGCGGCTACGGCGTGGCGAAAGAACTGGTGCTGAAGGCCATCGAAAACGGCAAGCACGTCGTCACCGCCAACAAGGCGCTGCTGGCGACGCACGGCAACGAAATTTTCGCGGCGGCGCAGAAAAAAGGCGTGATGGTCGCCTTCGAGGCGGCGGTGGCGGGCGGTATCCCGATCATCAAGGCGCTGCGCGAGGGGCTGTCCGCGAACCGCATCCAGTGGATCGCCGGGATCATCAACGGCACGACCAATTTTATTTTGTCC
>SCPW01000194.1 GCA_004298605.1 Gallionella sp. | reverse complement strand
GATAGAGATAGCCGGAATTCGAATCCGGATCGGAATAGGCGAACACCGTGCCGCGCAGGTCTGCCAGGCTGCGAATGCCGATGTTATGGGCATCGGCGATCAGGTAGGATTGGTAATAGGGCTGCCCACGCCACAGGGGCACGGCCACCAGCCGCATCTCATGCTGGTGGCGAACGTAGGGGTAGCCGCACAGCCAGGCGAAGTCGATCTTTCCGCTGCGCACCAGATCGACCACTTCGCGGTAATTGCCCCGCTGGACGAAGATTACCGGCCGCCCGAGCTTCCCCTCGAACCAGCGGCGCCAGCGCGTGGTGAAGCTCACCTGGTCATCGAGAAACACTGGTGTGAGGCCGATGCGCAGGGCTTCTTTCGTCGCGCCAGCCGCGTGCCCCGGCATGGCCGACAGCACGGTCAATCCCGCCGCTGCCTGCGCCAGAAACCGGCGCCGCGTGATGCTGCCGTAAAAGAACCCCCCGGTACCCATGGCGGCAATGATAGGCGCAGTAAAGCCCTTTCGCCATGGCCTGAATTCTCCTCGTTACGCCGGCGTAGCACCTTGCGACGCAGCATAGCGCCCGAGTGTTACGCCGGCGTAACACTCTCCGCAATGCCGCGGCCAGCCTGTCTCGCCGTAAACCCGCACTATGACTAAGGTCAGGCTTTTTTACGGCGCCATGGTCCGGATGTTGCAAATAAATCGCTATGCGCACCAACATTTATTCTTCACCTGCCGGACGCGACCGCCATCGGTCTCACCGATCGCTTTTGTCGGAGGTCCGTTTGCGTTTCGACGTCACGGCTTGCCTGCCAATGCGCTACCCCGGCCACGAATGCGGCCTGTGCGCATCGGCCTGTCCGATTTCCGCCATCGACACCGGCGCGGGGGTACCCATGCCGGGCGGCGAATGCATCGGCTGCGGCCAGTGCGTCCTCGCCTGTCCTTCCGTCGCCCTGCAGGTGGATGGTTTCGAGTTGCCGGCGAGAGTCCCTGGTGGAACGGAGGTCGAGATTGATTGCTGGCGGGTGCCGCTGGCGGAATCTGCTCGCGACGCGTTGCGCGTGCCTTGTCTGGCCGGCATCGATACCGTCTGGCTGCTCACCCTGTTCGATCTGGCCGCCACGCCTGAAGAACGGCTGATTCGCCTGCTGGACCGCGGAGGTTGCGCGTCTTGCCCGGTCGGCGCAGGCACGGCGAAACTGAACGCTGCGCTGGCCGACGCGCGCGCGCTGCTGGCCGAATCCGGTGTGTCCGACTCCGTCCTGCCGAGGCTGACTTTGCGGCCAGCCAACCTACCGCTGGCGCCTTCCATTCCCACTTCGGCCGGTGCGCTACCGGTGGATCGCCGGGGTTTCTTCCGCGGTCTGATGGGCGGCATGCCCCGCGACGGCGTTGGTATCGCTGCCGCCGGAGCCCCGGAAGAACCGATGCGACACACGGCGCAACCCATTGGGCGCGAGCGCATTGCCGATGCGGTTTCCCGCATCGCGGCACGGCACGGCAG
>SCPW01000193.1 GCA_004298605.1 Gallionella sp. | reverse complement strand
CCGATTCCAGCACGCCATCCATCGCGCGCAATTTTTCTTCGAAGACTGCGAAGTGGGCCAGCAGGTCTGCCGGGTGAGCCAGCCGCCATTCCGGCGCCTGAGACAAGCGCGCTTCCAATTGCCCCTGCAATGCAAGATCAAAGGGGTCGGAAATAATGCAGACGGGGCGATCCATGCCTTTCGCCACCAGGCATTTGCGGCGCACCGCCTCGGCATAGGGCAACACCCGGAAATCTGCCTCAATTCCGTGCAGCGCTTCCATGTCAAGCGTCTGGAACTGCAACGTACGCCCGAGCCTGATCAGACACTGGGCTGGCGAAATGTTTAATCGTTCTTCGAGCAATTCCCACAGTGAGCGCCCATTGGCTTGCGCCTGTTGGCGAAGTTCCGCCAACAGAGGAGCAGGAATGAGGCTGATAGATGCCTCTGATGCTGGGGAGAGAAAAGTTGCGCTCATTGAATGCTGCTCGCCAATTCAAAAATAGGCAGGTACATCAAAATGACAATGCCGCCGATAATCAGCCCGATGAACAGCATCAGCGCCGGCTCGAACAGGCGCGAGAACCATTCGACGGTGCGGGCAATCTCATCGTCGTAGAAGCCGGCAATACGCTCCATCACCTCCCCCAGTTCGCCGCTACGCTCCCCCACCACCAGCAAGCGCGTGCCCACCTCGGTGGCGAGACCTTGAGCGCCGAAAGTATCGGAGACGGGCTTGCCTTCCCGGATCAACCGCTTGGCCGTATCCAGCCCCGCCTTGAGCGCAGGCTGACGCAGCAGCTCGTCTGTCATGTCGAGCGCGGAAACCAGCGGAATGCCTCCTTTGAGCAGCATCGCAACCGTGCGGGTGAAACGGGCCAGTTGGTAGACTCGTATTTGTTCGCCGATGGCGGGTAGTCGCCACAGGCGGCGTTCCAGTGCAGCCCGCAGCGCCGGGCGGGTAAAGGCGTAAATACTCCCCGCCAGCAGCAGGATCAAGAGCAGCCCCAACACCCAGGCATGGTTGCCGACCACCTGCCCCCAGTGCATGAGAAATCGCGACATAACCGGCAGATGCGCCTCGCCCACATCCTCATAGACACGGCTGAAACGGGGCACCACGTAGGCCATCAGGAACACGACAACCAGCCCCCCCACCACGACCAGCAGTGTCGGGTAGACCGAGGCTGCGACAACCTTGTCTTTCATCGCATTGAGCTGGCGGTGATAGGCCAGGTAACGTCGCAGCGCCTCAACCAGATTGCCAGTGCGCTCGGAAGCACACATCGTGGCAACAAAAAGTGAGGGGAAAGCGCCGGGTTCAGCTTCCAGCGCGCGGGAGAAGGTGCGCCCCTCTCCCATCAACCGGTGCAGATCAGTCAGGATACGCCTTGCTTCCGGCTGCTTGGCCTTGTGGGCCAGAATGGCGATAGACTCCACCAGCCCCATCCCTGCCTCCAGCAAGGCCAGCAATTCCTGGCAAAACAGGGGTACCTGAAAACTGCGCCCCTGGAATATCCTCGCCGACAGCGACCATTGGTCGGACGCTTTGGCAGTAATCACGCGATATCCCTGCGTTTCTGCCTGCCGGCAGGCAGCCGGAATATCAGTGGCATCCAGCGCAAGCTCCGTCACGCCGCCGGGGTCACGATAGACTTTGATGTTAACGCGCATGGATTAATAAAAATATAGGGTTCATGAAAAGTCGGCTCACACTACCAGTTGCCTATATCCGCATCGTCCCCATCGCCGCCGCTCCTGCCATCCCGCCCCAGCGACTGGATATCAAAATCGCCATGCTCGCCGGGTTGCTTGTAGAGGTAAGGCTTGCCCCAAGGGTCAGGTGGGACGGTCTTCTTGAGATAAGGGCCTTGCCACTTGGCCACGCCCGCAGGTGTCTTGGTCAGTGCATCCAGCCCCTGCTCGGTAGTGGGATAACGACCCACGTCGAGCCGGTAGGTTTCAATGGCTTTCTCGAAGGCATCAATCTGGGCGCGAGCCACCTTGACCTCGGATTTGCCCACCTGATCGAAGTAGCGCGGCGCAACATAACCGGCTAACAAGCCGATGATGACCATGACCACCAGAAGTTCAAGCAGCGTGAAGCCATGAACACGGAATGCGATGCGGAACTGTCGCAGTACAAACGAGTTGGTTGTTTTCATCAATTTCTATTCCGAAACATGGTGTAGAAGCTAGCGAATCACACGCCGTGCCGGAATCTTCAGTTTCTTTGCGGCAGAAAGCATTCCATCGTCCAGCGTAGCAATGAATTCCATTTTATTGTTATACGCGACCGCCAGGTGCAATGCATCCGGGCCGCGCAGGTGTGTGGCAAAGTTAGCGACATACTGCTGCGCCAGATCAAAGTCGCTGCCATCTGGAATCAATACGACCAG
>SCPW01000192.1 GCA_004298605.1 Gallionella sp. | reverse complement strand
GGGCTTCCTTGATCGACGGTCGGCTGCCGCAGCCAGGCTGGTAAAATTGCGGGGAAACTTCCTTGAGGGGCAAAAAGCCGTGGCGGTTGCCGCCGTATTCGACGAAACAGGCTTCGAGGCTGGGTTCGATGCGGGTGATGACCGCTTTATAGATGTTGCTTTTGCATTGCTCTTTACCGGCGGTTTCAATGTCGAGGTCGATCAGTTTTTGACCGTCAACAATGGCGACACGGAGTTCTTCCGGTTGTGTCGCATTGAATAACATGCGTTTCATTTTGTTGTCTCCCGCGCTCTGACACGGGCGAGGCCAGGCTACATGCGGTTAGGCGTGCGAGAGGAGCAATCGTGCAAACATTTTTGGATTGTGCAAACGGTTGGTCAAATCAGTTCTCTGTTGGTAGCCGGTCTTAAAAAATTGTTCTGGGTGATGCGGCAGAGGTTGTTGACACAATGGGGGAGAAATCCTGGATACGGCAGGGCGTTTGAACAGCGGCTCCCGCAAATATCTGGCTCGACCAGCAAAGTGTCGCAACTCTCCAGCCACGTCACGGAAAATCCGCAGGTGCTTTGAGCGCGCAAATCAATTACTATCACTGCTGGTACCGGTGAGCGATATTAACCGGGCTGCGGCTGGAGGGGTGGCGGCGCACTGCGCCGTCGCTTGTGCCAATATTTCATCTATATCGGCGGGAATACATCCCAAACTTACCCAATCCAAAACGCGCGAGCGGCGAAGTATAAGCAAAATGAATGGTTTAAGCAAAGAATCTGTCACATTTCTTGAGATAGATGAGAGTGGCGAAGCGCAGCGCATCGATAATTTCCTGTTCCGCCACCTCAAAGGCGTGCCAAAAAGCCATGTTTATTGCATCTTGCGCGGCGGTGAAGTGCGGGTAAACAAGAAGCGCGTAAAGCAAACTTACCGCCTGCAATTGGGTGACCAACTGCGCATTCCGCCGATCCGGGTCGCGGAACAACCCGAACAAGCGCACATTCCGGCCGCAGAATTTCCGGTGTTGTACGAAGACGACGCCATTTTGGCGATAGATAAGCCGTCCGGTGTCGCGGTGCATGGCGGTAGCGGAGTGAGCTTCGGCGTGATCGAACAACTGCGGCGCGCGCGCCCGCAGGCCAAATTTCTGGAACTGGTGCATCGCCTCGACCGCGAAACTTCGGGCGTGCTGCTGCTGGCCAAGAAACGTTCCGCGTTGACGGCGATGCATGAAATCATGCGCGAGGGCAACAGCGACAAGCGCTATTTTGCGCTGGTGCTGGGGCAATGGAAGAACGCCAGGCAGCACGTCAAACTGCCGCTGCACAAATTCGACACCCCGCAAGGAGAAAAGCGCGTGATGGTCAGGGAAGACGGGCAGGCTTCGCACACCATTTTCACCCTGCAAAAAAGCTGGCCGGAATCCTGCCTGCCAGCATTCAGTTTATTGGAAGCGCAACTCAAAACCGGGCGCACCCACCAGATTCGCGTACATCTCTCGCACCTCGGCTTCCCGATTGCCGGAGACGACAAATACGGCGACTTCGCGCGCAATAAACTATTGATGAAACAAGGGTTAAAGCGCATGTTTCTGCACGCCCACAGCATTGCCTTTGCCCATCCGTTGACGGGCGCGGCCATGCACCTGATTGCGCCGTTGCCGAAGGAGTTGCAGGGATTTGTGGATAGGCTGGATGGCAATTGAAATTGATCGGCAGGATGTCTCGTCGGAGTCGGCGCACCTAAACTTTTCGGTTGGTCAACCGATAACTACCGGTAAGGAGGGTTCGTAAACCTTCCCGGGAGAGTGGGATGCGTTTTGTTTCCAATTTTCCGCCCCCCGTCGTCGATGTGGGCGGCGATGAAGTGAAGGGGGTGGCCGGTATCCGCCCGGTCAGGCCAGAGCGCATCCGCAGCCATCCATCTGTTGGGGTCGAGCAATACAAACTGGATGAGCCCCCCCAGCCTCAGCAACCGCCACCGGTGGGCGGCCAGAACGAACCTGGGCGGAGGACAGTTTTTCCGGAAGAACGGCGCAAAGTCAGCCTTCGCGTCAGGCGTCAGCCGGTACTGGTCGAATTGCGCTCGGGAATAGACCGGCGGCGCCGTAATCTGCGCGCAGGCGATATCGTCGAACATATCGATGAGAAAGTTTGACTAGTTTTTAACCCTTGCCAAAAACACCGTCACTTCTTCGCGGTCATGGTAAAGCTGTTTGGCCATCATGCGGTAATTGACGCCCTCCTGATCCAGTCGTGCGCGGATGCCGCCCAGCGCGCTATCCAACGCCGCAACACGCTGTTTCATCGGCAGTTTCAAATTGAAAATCGCGTGTTTGGCCAGCCCCGCCGCAAACCATTCGCCGACCAGAGCGGCGACTTTGGATGGCTTTTCCACCATGTCGCACACCAGCCAGTCCACGGCTTTGCGCGGCGCGTATTTGAAACCGTCCTGCTTGAGATGTTGCACCAGCGGATGATTCGCCAGCGCGCCCTTCATCGGGCCGTTGTCCACCGCCGTGACGCGGATGCCGCGCTTGACCAGTTGCCAGGTCCAGCCGCCGGGCGCCGCGCCCAGATCGACGGCGGTCATGCCTTGGCGCAACAGGCGTGTTTGCTCGCCGCGATCCATGAACACCTCGATGGCTTCGGCCAATTTCAGCGTGGAGCGGCTCGGCGCTTCGGAGGGCATGGACTGGCGCACGATGCCCATCGGCGCCGACGCGCTGTTGTGCGGATCGCTGGTTCCGACTAGTGCGGACGATTTGTCGGGGAAGAAAATATGCAGGCGCGGCAACTGTCTGTCCGCGTTTGGGTTGTCATCCTGCAACCGCCCTTGCTCGCGCAACGCGGCTTCCAGCAGCGGTTGAAAGCGGCGCGTAAAGGCGGACAGCATCTTGCCTCCGTTGGTGTCCGGCACTTCCAGCCACAGCGCGCCGAAGCTGTCGGGCAGCGCGTCGATAGCGGCGAGAATGGGCGTCAGGCGGTCGCGCTCCGGCAGCGCCGTTATGGTGTGGTGCAAACGGATCAACTGGCGCGCGAAAATCAGTTCGCGGTAGGCCAGCGATTGATCGTTGACGGTGACTAAAGCGTAGCCGCTGTCGGCGAGAACGGGCGGCTGCTCGGCGATAACCGGGCGTTGCAGGCGAGCCTGGCGCAGTGCTTCCTGCGCGCAATCTTGCTCGAAGCCGGGGCGGCAATACAATAACCAGTGTGTGTGTTGATTTTTTTTCATCCCAATTCCTTGCTGATTGAAACTCCGCCGATGGGGCGCAATGAATTGCGCCCCTACGCATTGTGGCATAGGTTTGGGATAGCAAGCCTTAAGATGGTAATATCCGCGCCTCTTTTTTTGCGGCAAGGTAATGAGCAAGCGCTACGATTTGATTGTATTCGACTGGGATGGCACGGTGATGGATTCGACGGCGGTGATCGCGGGTTCGATCCAGGCGGCGTGCCGCGACTTGGGTTTGCCGGTTCCCGATGATGAAACCGCGCGCCATGTGATCGGCCTCGGCCTGGATCAGGCGTTGCGCCATGCCGTACCGGATATGCCGGAGGCGATGCGCCCCGATCTGGTGGCGCGTTACCGCCACCACTTTCTGGCGCACGATCTGGCGATCCCGTTGTTTGCGGGCGCGCGCGAAACAGTAGTAGAGTTGCACGGCGCGGGTTACCGGCTGGGCGTGGCGACCGGCAAAAGCCGCGCGGGGCTGGACAGGGCGCTGGAATCCACCGGCTTGAAACAGTATTTTCATGCCACGCGCACGGCGGATCAGACTTTTTCCAAGCCCCATCCGGCCATGTTGTTTGAACTGATGGATGAATTGTCGGTCAGCGCGGAGCGCACCCTGATGGTGGGCGACACCACGCACGATGTGCTGCTGGCGCAGAACGCCAAGGTGGATGCGGTGGCGATGACGCACGGGGCGCATCCGCCGGAACAGTTGCAGGAACTGGCCCCGCTCGCGCTGGTGGCGGATTTCGCGGAATTGCGCGGCTGGTTGAAAGCCAACGCTTAACAAATTTTAAGGAATTGCGATGTCGGAGCAAAACAACAACTGGGAACGCGGCGTGCTGGAAAAACTGGCGCTGGCCGCCTTGCAGGAACAGCGCCGCACGCGGCACTGGGGTATTTTTTTCAAGGCGCTGACTTTCGGCTATCTTTTTATCATCCTGTTTTTTTTCATGGGCTGGCTCGACAGAAGCGATTCCGCGTTGAGCACCGGAAAACATACCGCGCTGGTGGATATGCACGGTGTGATCGCATCGGACAGCGGCGCCAGCGCGGATAATATTATTCCCAGCCTGCAGGATGCGTTCAAGGACAAGGGCACGAAGGGCGTGATCCTGCGCATCAACAGCCCCGGCGGCAGCCCGGTGCAATCGGGGCAGATCAACGACGAAATCCGCCGTTTGCGCGCCCTGCATCCGGCGGTTCCGCTGTATGTGGTGGTCGAGGATATTTGCGCTTCCGGCGGCTATTACGTGGCGGCGGCGGCCGACCAGATTTTTGTGGATAAGGCCAGCCTGATCGGCTCCATCGGCGTACTGATGGATGGTTTCGGTTTTACCGGCACGATGGAGAAGCTCGGTGTGGAACGCCGCCTGATAACGGCGGGCACCAACAAGGGTTTCCTCGATCCATTTTCGACAACCAACCCGGCGCAGCAGGAATACGCCAAACAGATGGTGGAGCAAATTCACCAGCAATTTATCGACGTGGTGAAGCAGGGTCGCGGCAAGCGCCTCAAGGAAACGCCGGATATCTTCAGCGGTCTGGTGTGGAACGGGCAAAAGGGCGTGGAACTCGGCCTGGCGGACGGCTACGGTAGCGTTGAATCGGTGGCGCGCGATGTTGTCAAGGCCGAGAAAATCGTGGATTTCACCGTCAAAGAAGACTTCGCGGACCGCCTGGCGAAACGCTTTGGCGCGGGCGTGGCGAGCGCGATCGGATTTTCGGCGCGGGGCGGGGTTTCCGTCAGGTAACCGATCCGCAAAACAGGATTTTGTAGGGTGGGCGCAGCCCACGCGGATGCTTTGGTGGGCTGCGTCCACCCTACTGATAATATGAAAGTGTCAGCGCAGCAGCGGCTTCAATTCCTTCAGCACATTGCGCATCAGTAACGGTTGCGCTTCTTTGGCCGGGTGCAGGTTGTCGGCTTGGAACTGCCCCGGCGCAACGCCCTCCAGCAAAAACGGCAGCAGCCTGACGCGATATTTTTTTGCCAGCCCCGCATACATCTTCCCGAACTGTGTGGCATAAAGCTCGCCGTAATTCGGCGGCAGTTTCATGCCGACCAGCAGCACCTCGGCACGAGCTTGGTGAATATCCCCGATAATCCTGCCCAGATCGGTTTCGATGCCGGCGACACCGAAACCGCGCAGCCCATCGTTTGCGCCCAATTCCAGAATGACTACCGCCGGGCGGTGCTGCCGCAACGCCTTGGCGATACGCTGCCGCCCGCCCAGCGCGGTTTCACCGCTGATGCTGGCGTTCACGATACGATATTCGGGATGGGTGCGTTGCAGTTCCTGCTGTAACAGGCTCACCCAATTTTCTGCTACTGCGATGCCGTAACCGGCTGATAAACTGTCGCCGAACACCAATATATTTTTTTCTGCGGCGCTTATATTTTCTGCTGCACTGGCGCAAAGCGGCAGCCACAGCGCGGCAACCAGCAGGATAATTTTTAGGGGCAGGGTTTTCATGGTAGCGATTGTGCGGGCAATTGAATTGACCAAGCAAGTGTTGAGCCCATCAATAGATGGAAAAGGGCAGCCGCTGACCATTTTGCAGCAGGCAAGTTTCGCGGTCGAGGCTGGCGAGAGTTTGGCGATCCTCGGCGCATCGGGTTCCGGCAAATCCACCTTGCTCGGCCTGCTCGCCGGGCTGGACGTGCCGAGCGGCGGCAGCGTGCTGCTCGACGGCACAGACCTGTTCGCGCTGGACGAAGACGGGCGCGCCCGGCTGCGCGGCGAACTGGCGGGCTTCGTGTTCCAATCCTTCCAGTTGCTGCCCGCGCTGAATGCGCTGGAAAACGTCATGCTGCCGCTGGAGTTGCGCGGTGCGGCCGATGCGCGCTCGCGCGCCGCCGAATCGCTGCGCCAGGTCGGCCTGAGCGCGCGCGCGCACCACCTGCCCAAACACCTTTCCGGCGGCGAACAGCAGCGCGTCGCGCTGGCGCGCGCTTTCGTTACCCAGCCCAAAATCCTGTTCGCCGACGAACCCACCGGCAACCTCGATGCCGCCACCGGTGCGCAGGTCATCGAATTGATGCTGGAACTCAACCGCGCGCAGGGCACGACGCTGATTCTCGTCACCCACGACGAAGCACTGGCGCGGCGTTGCGGCAGGCAGTTGCGGCTGGAGGCGGGGCGGGTGGAATCGTAGGGGCGCGATTCATCGCGCCCGGATTTATGGACTAAGCACATAGGCTGGAGCAAACGATTGATAAAGAGGGCGGATCACAATTGATTCATATACCAAAAATTGCGCGAAAAAATAGTGGTGCAAACCATGGTTTATCGCGGGCCAGCATGTTGCCGGATGGGTTCATTATGAGAATCCATGCGTGTATCAAATTCTTCCTTGGCTTTATTTTGCTGTTATCCGCGAACCTGTCGTATGCCGGGAATATGCTTTTTGCCGACCATCCGCTGGCCGGGAAGATATGGGACATGAACAGCCGCAGCTATATAGACGAGGCTACGCTGTTTTCCAGGATCAGCGCGGCCAACGTACTTCTGCTCGGCGAGACGCACGACAACCCACAGCATCACGATAACCAGCAAAAGCTGCTGAAAGCCCGTATCGGATCGGGCATGCGCCCGGCGCTGGTGATGGAGCAGATGGATGCCGAAAGCCAGTCGGCGCTCGATCAGGCGTTGGCCGGCAGCGATCGTGACAACGTGCTGAAAAGTGTCACCGGCCTGATCAAGTTTAACGACTGGCAGTTCTACAGCCCGCTGCTGGCCATCGCCATCGACAACAAGTTGCCGGTCATCGCCGCCAATATCCCGCGCCAGCGTTTGCAGCCAGCCATTTGGCGCGGCTACGCCGCTTATGATGCGGGCGAGTTAAAGCGGCTGGCTGTCGAAGAGGTGTGGAGCGAGAGACGCCAGAATTACCTGGCCGCGCACATGGGGGGAGCGCACTGCGGCCAGATCAGGGATGAATTGCGCACAGGCCTGGCACGCAGCCAGCGGCTGCGCGATGCGTTGATGGCCGACAGCGCGGTATCGAGCATCGGGCGTGGCGTGGTCGCTATCGTAGGCCGCGACCATGCGCGCCGCGATATTGGCCTGCCGCTTTACTTTGCCGCGCGCGCCCCATCGGCGCGCATTTTTTCGGTCGGCTTTGTCGAGGTCAGTCCGGAAGCGGCTGATCCCGAGGCCTACGAAGCGGAAAGCGCCACGGGCGACGCCCCCTATGACGTGATCTGGTTCACGCCGCGTGCCGGGCGAACCAATCCCTGCGCCAACCCGGGCAATCCCAAAGAGGTGCGGCCATGAATCGGGTGAGCAACTTTCGAATGCTTCGCAGTGCGCCAATGTGGCGTGCGTCGTGAGTTGGTCAATACTCCGAATACTTCTTCGCATTTCCGCGCGCCTGTTCCGCCGGATACTTCGCCGCATTCTTCTCCAGCTTACCCAGCGCGGCTTCCAGCAAATCCACCTCCAGCTTGTCCGAGAGGCGCACCAGATACAGCAGAATATCGGCCAGTTCATCGGCGACGGCAGTTTTTTTCTCCGCCGCAAGGCTGGCCGACTGTGCCTCGCTCAGCCACTGGAAGTGCTCCATCAGTTCGGCCACTTCCACCATCAGGGCCATACTCAAATTTTTAGGTGAATGAAACTGACCCCAGTCGCGCGCCTCGGCAAACTTGCGTAATTTGTCGCGCAGCATCAACAGGTCAGATTGGTTGGGCATGGTTTGGCTCCGGTGGGTGGAATGTCGGGCTATTTTAATATGCGGTGGGGCAGGAAGTGCGGGCGGTGATGGGCAATTGATCAGGGGCTGTAACCGGGAACCGGGTGGGATGAAGCCCCGGCCGGTGGTTCGTGGCGCAATGGGCAACCGGGGTTGATAGCAGCACGCGCTGCCCGGGCAAGCCGCCCGGCGGCAACCTGCATCATGCGGCCATCCAGCATCGGCGGAGCCGCCTGCCATCAACGCTATTTGCCTGCCGCCAAGCTTGGCTAACGCTGATATGCGTACATTTTCTTCAGGAACAACTCGACATCAACTGCGGTAAGTTCGGGCGGCATTGCTGCGGGCTGGCCTCTTTCGGTGTATGCATGTTGCTGCAAGGCAAGGGAAGGATTCCAGCCAACGCACAATACTTCATCGTCATATTCCGCTTCCATCGAGTCATCGCGTTCGGTTCTGTAGTCGCTCATATTCATGGTTACGATACTCATGTCACACCTCCGGCTTTTATGTTGCGGCGCGGGAACGTTGTCCTGCAAGTGATATATCGGCTGCCTGCGGGGAAAGTTTATGCGGGAAGAAATATTTCCTGTAAAAACCGGATGAGTGGTGAAATGGGACGGATGAATGGTAAGACAGTCCGGGGAATGGGGATCGCCCAGCTTTTACGCCGCTTTTGCGGCTTGCCCATGTTCTGGCATACTGGCTGCCGGATATCGGGAGGGCAGCTTTCGCCCGGAGGCCGGTGCTAACAAGGGGGATGGTGGAGAAATGGGTCAGTTGTTGAAACAGGGGTTTCTGGTTTGTGTGTTTTTATTTTCGTTTACTGGGCAGGCAACAGCCGACCCGCTGGCGGATGCGCAACGCGCTTATTCTGCGGGCGATTATGCGAAAGCGGCAAAGTTGTATGTGCCTCTGGCAAAGAAAGGCGATGTTCCGGCGCAATATAACCTGGGTGTGATGTACGAAGACGGGCAGGGCGTCACGCAAGATTACAAGGAAGCGGTCAAGTGGTACCGGATGGCGGCAGAACAAGGCAATGCCAAGGCACCATCCAGCATTGGCTCGATGTATGCCGACGGCAAAGGTTTTCTGCAAGATTACAAAGAGGCGGCCAAGTGGTACCGGATGGCGGCAGAATTGGGCAATGCTTCAGTCCAATATATCCTTGGCGTCAACTACGACAATGGGCAGGGCGTTCCGCAAGATTACAAAGAAGCCGTCAAGTGGTACCGGATGGCGGCGCAACAAGGCGACGCCAAGGCGCAATCCAACCTTGGCGTCAAGTACGAACACGGGCATGGCGTCCCGCAAGATCATGCGGAAGCCGTCAAGTGGTACCGGATGGCGGCGGAACAAGGCAACGCCCCGGCGCAACGCAACCTCGGGGTGATGTATGCCAACGGCGAAGGTGTTCCACAAAATTACGCCCTAGCGTATATGTGGGCAAGTATTGCCGCCGCCAGTGCCGCTGACAGCGAAGACCAGAAAAAATCTGCCGAACTGCGTGATTCGGTATCAAGCCTGATGACGGCCAGCCAAATCGCCGAAGCGCAGGAACTCTCCAGAAAATGCGCGGGCAATAAATTGAACGAGATCATCCCCCGGCTATGCAGGGAGCACAAGTAAGGTTTGAGAGTGTTACGGTCATTCCGACCCGATTGAAAGCCACCTCTCTGGTAGCATCAAGAATACTTCCTCGAGGATCACCTGCGGCAATTGGTTGGCTTCCGGCAGATGCCGGAAGCCCATCAATGTCGTGGCATCCGGCACAGATTCTTTGGCAAGATTGATACCGCAGAAATCTCGCAGTGCCTGGCTATCATAAAGCGCATCTTCTACCGCTTCATCGGCTAGTCCATACCACTGTTGTACAAAATACATGCGGAGTATCCGCTTCAATCCAACCGGTGGGCGACCCCGTTTACCGCTCTTCGGGTAGTACGGTTCAATCACGGCAATCAGCCGCACCCAAGGCACAACGCTTTCCATCTTGGCTAGAAATATATCTCTTCGCGTGAGTTTCTTCTTGTTCCCATACTCCGCTTGAGAAAAACTCAGTTGCTCGCTTTGCCCGTCAGC
>SCPW01000021.1 GCA_004298605.1 Gallionella sp. | reverse complement strand
CTGCATCAGCGACAACAAGCCTTCCTGCATCCGCGCACCGCCGCTGGCGGCGAAACAGATGAACGGGCATTTTTGCTCCAGCGCGACTTGCACGCCGCGCACGAAACGCTCGCCGACCACCGAGCCCATCGAGCCGCCCATGAAGCTGAACTCGAACGCGGCGGCCACCACCGGCACGGCATGGATGCTGCCCTGCATCACCACCAGCGCATCGTCTTCGTCGGTGCTTTTCTTGGAGGCGATCAGGCGTTCCGAATATTTTCTGCTGTCCTTGAATTTGAGCGTATCCACCGGCAACACTTCCGCGCCGATTTCAAAACGCCCTTCGCCGTCCAGCAGCAAATCCAGGCGGGTGCGCGCGGTGATGCGGTGATGGTGATGGCATTTCGGGCAGACACTTTGATTTTTTTCCAGGTCGGAGTGATACAGCACCGCCTGGCAGGATGGGCATTTGTGCCACAAACCTTCCGGGACGTTTTTCTTGGCATCGCCGTCGCGGCGTTTGATTTTAGGTGGTAATAATTTTTGAAACCAACTCATTGTGTTCCCCTGTGATTAAGTTGGGTTACGCGATGCCCCTCACCTCAATCCTCTCCCGCCTGCGGGAGAGGAGGCAAACGTGAAAAGCGCTTGTGTTTCCTGCCGCTAACCCAACCTACATTGTTTAGGCCTGATCTACCGCCAGCCTTAATTCCTTGACCAGCTTGCTCACGTTGGCGATCACATTCTGCTCGGTCGAATTTTCGATTTCCTGCACGATGCGGCTGCCTACCACTACGCCGTCACATAATTTTGCCACCGCCAGCGCGGTCTCCGCGTCGCGGATGCCGAAGCCGACGCCGATGGGCAGCTTGATGTGCTGGCGCAGATGCGGAATCTTTTGTTCGATCGCGGACAAATCCAGATGCCCCGCGCCGGTCACGCCTTTCAGCGAAACATAGTACACATAGCCACGCGCCTGTTTGGCGACGCGCTCCACGCGCGTGTCGGTGCTGGTCGGCGCGAGCAGGAAAATCGGATCGATGCCGTGTTTTTCCAGATGGGCGAAGGCCTCATGACCTTCTTCCGGCGGGAAATCCACGGTCAGCACACCGTCCACGCCGACTTCGGCGCAACGCTTGGCAAACGTTTCCCAGCCCATCGCCTCGACCGGGTTGCCATAACCCATCAGCACGATGGGCGTACCGGCATTGCTGCGGCGAAATTCGGCGACCATGTCCAGCACATGATGCAAGCCGACATGGTGCTTGAGCGCGCGCTCGGAAGCGCGCTGTATGGTCGGGCCGTCGGCCATCGGGTCGGAAAACGGCACACCCAGTTCGATGATATCCGCGCCCGCTTCCACCAAGGCGTGCAGCAACGGCACAGTGAGCGCCGGATCAGGGTCGCCCGCCGTGAAGAACGGAATAAGCGCCTTGCGTTTATGTTGTTTGAGTTTTTCGAAAGTAGTTTGTATGCGTGACATGATATTTCCTAGAACTGAATGCCCGACACGCGCGCCACGGTCGCCATATCTTTGTCGCCGCGACCGGACAGGTTCACCAGCAGCACTTTATCCTTGCCCATGCCCGGCGCGATTTTTGCGGCATGTGCCAGCGCGTGGCTGGATTCCAGCGCGGGGATGATGCCTTCCAGATGGCACAGATCGTGGAAAGCGCGCAGCGCCTCGTCATCGTTGATCGCGACATACTCGGCGCGCCCGCTGTCTTTCAGCCAGCTATGTTCGGGGCCGACGCCGGGATAATCCAGCCCCGCCGAGATCGAGTGCGTCTCGATAATCTGGCCGTTTTCGTCCTGCATCAGATAGGTGCGGTTGCCGTGCAGCACGCCGACCGGGCTGTTGGTGGTCAGCGGCGCGGCATGTGATCCGCTACTGACGCCGTGCCCGCCCGCTTCCACGCCGATCAGCTTCACGCCGGGCATGTCGATGTAGGAATAAAACACACCCATCGCGTTGGAGCCGCCGCCGACGCAGGCGATCACCGCATCCGGCTGACGTCCCGCCATTTCCGGCATTTGCACCACGCATTCCTTGCTGACGACGGAATTAAAATCGCGCACCATCATCGGGTAGGGGTGCGGCCCGGCCACCGTGCCGATGATGTAAAAGGTATTTTCGATGTTGGTCACCCAGTCGCGCATCGCTTCGTTGAGCGCATCCTTGAGCGTCTTCGAGCCGCTTTCCACCGGCACTACGGTCGCGCCGAGCAGCTTCATGCGGTACACGTTCTGCGCCTGGCGCTTCACGTCTTCCGAACCCATGTACACGACGCATTCCATGCCGTAGCGCGCCGCCACGGTGGCCGTCGCCACGCCGTGCTGGCCCGCGCCGGTCTCGGCGATCACGCGCGGTTTGCCCATGCGCTTGGCCAATAATGCCTGCCCGACGGTATTGTTCACCTTGTGCGCGCCGGTGTGGTTGAGGTCTTCGCGCTTCAAAAATATCTGCGCGCCACCGAGTTGTTGCGACCAGCGTTTGGCGTGATAAATCGGGCTGGGACGACCGACAAAATGCTTGAGATCGTAATTCAGTTCGGCGACAAATTCAGGATCGTAGCGATATTTTTCATAGGCCAGATTCAGTTCATCCAGTGCGCCCATCAGGGTTTCGGCGACATAAATGCCGCCATAAGGGCCGAAGTGGCCGGTGCTGTCCGGGTAGTTATACATCTGCTTGTTTGACCTCTTGCATGAAACGGGCGATTTTCGCCGCGTCTTTGATTCCTTTGCTTGCCTCCACGCCACTGGAAACATCCACCGCGTAAGGCCGCACTTGTTTGATTGCCGCCGCGACATTTTCCGCATCCAATCCGCCGGACAGTATCACCGGCAACGGCATGGCTTCGGGGATCAAGGTCCAATCGAAAGTTGTGCCGGTTCCGCCCTGCATACCTTCCACATGCGCGTCCAGCAACAAACCTTTGGCGGCGCGAAAATGCGCCGCGCATTGTAGCAAATCCACCCCCGCTTTGACGCGGATTGCTTTGAGATAAGGTTTGCCGAATTGCGCGCAAAATTCGGGGGATTCATCACCGTGAAATTGCAGTATATCCAGCGGTATATGGCGCAACACTTCACGCACCGCTTCCGCACCGGCATTCACGAACAACCCCACCAGCGTCACAAACGGCGGAATAGCCGCCGCCAGTTGCGCCGCTTGCCGCAAATTCACATGGCGCGGGCTTTTCTCGTAAAACACCAGGCCGAGTGCATCAGCCCCGCTGGCTGCGGCTGCCAGCGCGTCTTCCACGCGCGTGATGCCGCAAATTTTCACTCGGATCATGTTGATAAAGGCAAGCTAAATGGCAATTGAGGCTGCATTGTAAAGCATCCGGGCAACAGGCCACATGCAGCCCGTATATATTCCTTGACTTGGAATAAGCAGTTGGATTAACTTTTGGCACGAACCGACAGCTTTTGATTCCATGCAACCATAATGCCGACAGAGGGATAATGTATGCGCAATTTACTACTTGTTTTGCTGCTTTCCGGATGTTCCTCAACGCAACTTGATGAAATGCGGGAAGGGCGATCGGACGCTGAAATAATTCACCGTGCCGAATCCCAGTGCATGCAGAACAAGTATTTCAAAGATGCTTCCGAATATAACGCGTGCGTCGATGGTGCCGTAGGAAATAACCAAAGGATCAGGAACAAACTTGCAGAACGTGCGGAGCGCGCAAGGAACAGCCCCTCAAAAAATGCGCTTTCGGATACCGACAATCTGTGCGAGAAATACGGTTATTCGATAGGCTCCCCGGAATATGATGAGTGCATCGAATATGCCAAGGAAAATCCGGTAGCCCGCACAAAAAAATAAAAACCCTCGGACACGCCCGGCGCGCCTCAGGCAACCTGCGGCAACCCCCACCTGGCATCATAATCGACCCGGCGCAGATACAGGCCATCCGGCGCAAAGGTCGGCGCGGCGAGGCGGCGCTCGCGGCTGTCCAGCACCTCCGCCAGCCAGCCCGGCGGGTGTTTTCCTTTGCCGACGTATACCAGGCAACCGACGATATTGCGCACCATATGGTGCAGGAACGCATCGGCGCTTAAATCGAATATCAGCATTTCGCCCTGTCTGCTGATGTCCAGCCGGCGCAAGTGCTTGACCGGCGATCTGGCCTGGCACTGCGCCGCGCGGAACGCGCTGAAATTGTGCTCGCCCAACAAGTGCCGCGCGGCAAGCCGCATCGCCGCGACATCCAGCGGCGCGTGAAACCAGCCGGCCTTGCCGACATGGATGGCGCTGCGCGTGGCGCGGTTGATGAGCAGATAACGGTAGCTGCGCCCGTGCGCGGAAAAGCGCGCATGAAATTCATCCGGCACCGGGTGCGCCCAGCGTACCGCGATGCTGTCAGGCAGCAAGGCGTTCACGCCGCGCACCCAGGCGGAAAGCGGTCGCCCGGCCTGCGTATCGAAATGGATCACCTGTTCCAGCGCATGCACCCCAGTGTCGGTCCGCCCGGCAGCGATGATCTGTGTCGGATCGCCCGCGATCTGCCCCAAGGCGCGTTGCAGCGTGTCCTGCACGGTCCGCCCGTCCGGCTGGCTCTGCCAGCCACAGAACGTGCGCCCGTCATATTCGACACCCAGTGCGATCCTCATGGCGCTATCCTCATCCCAGCGCCAGCCACAATATCAGTAGCGCGCCGCCCAGCAACAAAATGTCGCTGGCCGCAAAACGGTACAGCGGCAATTCCATTTGCCGGGTTGTTTCGCCATGCGGCTCAAACAGGCTGCGCAGGGTATCCTGCCAGGTGCGCTTACCGCGCAACATCGCGACCTCGGCGTAATGCAGCGTCAACGCCAGGCGCACGGCGAGCCGTTCGCGCGACAGCCCCAGCCATTGCAATGGCGCAAACAAGGTATAGAGCCCGGCGATCAACTGTTGGCGGTGCAGGCGGTCCAGCAATATCGCCAAGCCTGCCAGCGCAGCCAGCAACCTGGTCAGTTGCAGTACGCCGTCGGCCAGCCCTTCACGGCTTGGCCCGAACATGCCGAGCGCATCCAGCAGCGGTTGCCCGGGCGTGCTGTAGGCGTAAACCAGCAATAGCGAAAACATGATCCAGCGGGTGCGGCGCAACAATTGCATAAATTTGTGCCCGGATACCACAAAAGCCCAGAACAGCACCAAACCGGCCGCAATCAGCAAAGCGCCGGGCGCCAGCACCTGCATGGCCGTAACCAGCAAGCACCAGGCCAAGATTTGCGCGGCGGGGTGAAACGTCATTCTGCCACCTCCAAGTAATTGCGCCCTGCCGGGCGCACCAAAAAGAAAACGGCAGCCCGGTATTGGGCTGCCGTCATGGCAAAGCACATGGTCAACCGAGTTGGTCGAGTATGAATTGCGCGGCCTCACGCTGCCCGGTATCGCCCTCGCGCAGGACTTCCTCAAGGATTTCGCGCGCGCCGGTGGCATCGCCCATTTCCTGGTAGGCTCTAGCCAAATCGAGTTTCGTGGCGACTTCATGCCAGTTTTCACCCCTGTTTTCCGGCGCCGGTTCAGCGGGTGCCGCGACGGTGTCAAAGTTCAGGTTGATGTCCGCAAAATCGATTTCGGCGGGGCGTGCCTCGGGCGCAGGTTTACCGACCGCATCTTCGACCGGAAAATCCAGCGTGA
>SCPW01000191.1 GCA_004298605.1 Gallionella sp. | reverse complement strand
CGCATTGAACACCGGCACGCCGCGCGCGCTCATTTTCTTCACCGGGACATTGTTGGTTCCCGCGCCGGCGCGCGCGACCGCCTTGACGCTGGTGGGAATCTCCATGTCGTGCATCGCCTGCGAGCGCACCAGAATTGCATCCGGCTCGGCAATATCGGCGCCGACCTGATAAGTATCGGCAGGGAAGCGTTTCAGCCCTTGGGCGGAAATTTTGTTGAGAGTGAGAATACGGTATGGGTTAGTCATTTTTATCACCTGCGCTGTTATTCCGGTATGGAGTGCGGGGGCAAGACCCCGCTTTGTGTTGGCGCGACATGTCGCGCCATCTGAAAGCGCGGACACGTCCGCGCACTCCAAATGATTAGCTGTTCTTTTTGGCGAACTCATTCATGAAGTCCACCAGCGCCTGCACGCCTGCCAGCGGCATGGCGTTGTATATCGAAGCGCGCATCCCGCCCACCGAGCGGTGTCCCTTCAGTTGCAGCAATCCGCGCGCATCGGCCTGTTTCAGGAAATCGCCATCCAAATTAGCGTCTTTCAGCGTGAACGGCACGTTCATGCGCGAGCGATCCGACAACGCGACCGGGCAGTTATAGAAACTGTTGCTGGCATCAATCGCTGCGTACAGCAACTCGGCCTTGGCAATATTGGTTTGCTCCATCGCTGCCAGGCCACCCTGACGCTTCAACATCTGGAACACCAGACCGGCGATATAGATACCGTAAGTCGGCGGCGTGTTGTACATCGAGTCATTGTCGGCATGGGTCTTGTAATCCAGCATGGTCGGCGTTCCGGCCACGGTCTGCCCGATCAGGTCATCGCGCACGATGACGATGGTCAGTCCCGCCGGGCCGATATTTTTTTGCGCACCGGCGTAGATCAAACCGTATTTGCTCACGTCAATCGGGCGCGACAAAATACAGGACGACATATCCGCCACCAGCGGTACATCACCCGCTTCCGGTAGCCAGTTGAACTCCACGCCGCCGATGGTTTCATTCGGCGTGTAATGTAGGTAAGCGGCATCAGGGTCGCGTTTCCAGGTAGAAAATTCGGGCACATAGGAAAAGTTTTTATCCGCGCCGGTCGCCACCACATTCACGCTGCCGAATTTCTTGGCTTCGCTGATGGCTTTCTTCGACCATTCGCCGGTATTCAGGTAATCAGCCGAGGTTTTGCCGCGCAACAGATTCATCGGAATCATCGCGAACTGCTGGCTCGCACCGCCTTGCAGGAACAGCACTTTATAGTTGGACGGGATGCCCATCAGTTCGCGCAAATCCGCTTCGGCCTGCGCCGCGATGCCCATAAATTCCTTGCCGCGATGCGACATTTCCATCACCGACATGCCGCTACCGTGCCAGTCGAGCAATTCCGCCTGCGCCTGTTGCAACACCTCTTTAGGCAATACCGCCGGGCCTGCGCTGAAGTTATAAATTGTCATACCATGATTCTCCATTTTAAAGTTTCAAGAAAATGTAATGCCTGCATTCGCCGCTATTTTGCCCGCCAATTTTTTAAAATCCGCATAACAGCTCGCGACCGCCTCCTGGTGTGAACCGATAGCACCGTCCGCCGATTTGAGAAAGAACATCGGTTTGTTTGCTTCCATCGCCATCGGCATCAGGCTGCGATAGTTTTTCAATAATGCCAGCGCGTAGGGG
>SCPW01000190.1 GCA_004298605.1 Gallionella sp. | reverse complement strand
CGCACAAGGCGATATCCACGTCCCCACGGGAAAGTTTTTCAAGGGCGGTTTCACCGTCACCCGCCTGCTCCACGGAATAGCCGGCCTTGCGCAAGTGCGCCGTCACCACCTGGCGGATAGCCGGTTCGTCTTCGACGATGAGAAGTTGCAGCGATGTCATAATGAGTTGTTTCCGTCGTCTGCGGGCAGCGGCAGGATGACCTGCACCCGCGTTCCCCGCCCGATGGCGGAGTCGATTTCAATCGTGCCGCCATGCTCGGTTATGAAAGAGTAGCAGATCGACAGGCCGAGCCCGGTCCCTCTGCTTTTGGTGGTAAAAAAAGCTTCGAACGCGCGGTCGAGCGTACCCGTGTCCATGCCGCAACCGTTGTCCGACACGGTGAGCCGCACCTTGCCGTCGGACACCTCGCTGCGGATGGTAATTTCCCGCGGGCGGTCTTCCACCGGCTCCAACGCATCGGCGGCATTGATCAACAGATTCATGAGCACCTGCGTGAGCTGATCGGCCACGCCGTAGATTGCCGGCAACTGGCTGTCCAGATCGAGCCGCAGATTGACCAGGTGCATCCTTTTGTCGTAACTCATCAGGCCGGCTGCCGTCCGCACCAGTCCGTTCAAATCGAGCAACTGGTGTTCTGCCGACTGTGGCGCGGCATATCCCGATATCTCGCGCGTGATCGCGGAAAGGCGCCTGATCTGGGCACGCAACATATCCAGTTTGCCGCTTACGCCCCCCGCCGCTTGCGCGCGCGCGCCTTGCTCCTCGGCCATTTCCTGCAACACGCCGGACATGGCCGCGATGGGGTTGCCGATTTCGTGCGCCACACCGGCCGCCAGAGCGCCCACCGCCGCCATTTTTTCCTGATGGAAATATCTCTGGCGCGCGATCACCAGTTCCTTTTCCCGCTCGTCCAGGGCGCGCGCCATATGATTCACCGCTTGCATCAATTCGCCTACCTCATCGTTGCGGTTTACGGGCATCGATCCCTTGCGCACCCCATTGATAATATCCAGCGCCCGGCCTTTGAGCGTGCGCAAATCGTTAGTGAGCCGCGTAAAAAACAACCCGATGATCGCGCCCAGCAATATCAGGCCGAGCAACCCGAACATCAGCGAGGCGAGCGCCGCCGAATCCCATAGCATATGGAAGCGTTCCGCCGTTTTTTTCTGCTCCTGCCGCGATGCGTCAATATGCCGGGTGACCTCGCTTTTGACCTTGAGCAACTCGGCATTCATCGCGGCCAATCCGTCCTCCGAAGGGCGTGCGTCGGCCTGCGCCATGGCACGCTCGATCCCGGCAAGGCCCACGGCGGCGAAGGGGAAGCGCACCGCCAGTTCGGCATTTTTTCTCTTGAGCAACTCGAAATTTTCCCGAAAGCGCTGCACGCCCATTTTCTGGTCATCCGTGCCCGAATTAACAAAAACTGCCATCACAATGTGAAGGACGGCCGCATCCACTTGCCTGAGTTGATCTTCGACCTCATAAAAGCTCCGCAACCGCTCAAACTCATCCGACAGCTCCGTTTTTTTATAAAAAGTGTAAGAGGTGAGAAGCACCGCATAGACCGCAACCGCAACAAACGCCAGGAGCCCCTTGACCCGGAGCGGCACTTCGGAAACGATCAGCCCCGCCGCCGCGAGTGGAGGCTCATGCCCCTCGTCGGCGCGGGGTTTGACAGTGATTTCAGCCTTTGGGGCGCTCATTGCTGTGTTCCAAAAAAAGGTACTACGCTTTACGGCGGGTCGGCCTTGGCGCCATGCTAACACAGCGCGCGCGGGGTGCAACAGCGTGGCGCGCGCAGGTTTTTCGGCATATTGAAACGTGTGTGGGGGGGGATGGAAGATTGCCGGAATAGTAGTTGCGGCAGGCGGGCGGGTCGTGGTACGGCAGCCCGTTTCGGGCGCTATTGCGCCAATGCCCCGGCCAGGCTGGCATCCATCTCGCTGCGCCTGCCCTGGTAGGCTTCCTCCAGAACCCTGAGCATGGCCGGGCTGTTCCAGTCCCGCTCCCCCACGATCCTGTGAACGATCTTGCCGTCGGGCGCGACCAGCAGGGTTTCCGGATAGACCTGCACGCCCAGCACATTGGCGATATTAACGGACGTGTCCCTGAAATTGCGGAAAGTAATACCGTTCTGCCCCAGAAATTCCAGCGCCAGATTCGCGTCTGTGTCGACAGACACGCCCGCCACGACGATGCGCCGGCCATCCACGCTTTTGCTGAGCCGTTCCAGGCTGGGCATTTCCCTGCGGCACGGCGGGCACCAGGTAGCCCACACATTGAGCACCAGCAGTTTCCCCCGGAATGCCCGGGTGGGCACTTGAGCGCCATCCAAACCGGTCAGGACAAATTCCGGGATATGCTCCCCGACCGCGTCGTGCTTGCCGCAGGCGCCAAGCATGACGAGCAGGAGCATTGCCCCGGCCAGCCGACACGCACGGCCCGCATTCCGGATAAATCTCAAGCGCAAAAATCACCCTCCCATCACGATTTAACCCCCGCCCTCCGGGCAGAACCGGGCGTCCCCGTTTGGCTTTACGAGGGTTTCTGCCCCGCCCTGGGGATGGATTTACCCTGTTTCGGAG